>JAGLWJ010000592.1 GCA_023133475.1 Phycisphaerae bacterium
GACCCGAAGGGGAGCGTGTAGAAGCGAGCGTGTAAAAGCGAGCGTGAAGAACGGAGCATGTAGAAGGGAGCGCGAAAAACCGAAAATGAACAAGACGAGATCAACTTCGTGGAACAGCAAAACGGCGGGTTAAACCCGCCCTACCCGCCATCGCATTGTACACCGCTGAAATGTTACAAGTCAGCAACATTGGAGGCGTCCCGGGGACCCCGTCGCCACGAAACCCACGTTATTCCACATACGGGTTTACTGAATATTTATCGCTCCCCGCGCAACATTTTCCATTTTCCATTTTCCATTCTCTCTGCTTACTGCGAGAGAATCTCCTCAGTCCACTGCTCCATCCGCTTCAAATCGTGCCTGCTGAAGCCCGATAAGCGGTGGACGATCATCCCTGTGCGATCGATCCAGAAACAGGTGGGTAGCGACCTTATCCCGTAGCCTTTCGATCCTACCTCTGCCCCATCGAGAAGTATGCGATGTTTCAACTGGTTGCTGCGCACATAACGGGCTACCTCGGCTCGGGGCTCGTTCCAGGCATTGATCGCCAAAACGATCAACCCCCGGCCCCCATACTTCTTTTGCAAGGCGCTCAGGTGGGGGGCCTCCACCCGACAGGCACCACATTGAACCGCCCAAAAACTCAGCAGCACCGGCTGGCCTTTGAACGCCGACAAGGATACATCCTTGCCGGACAAATCCTTGAGGGTGAAATCAACCGCCACCTGTCGGGCAGCACCACGACGCTCGCAGCCGCAGGTCAGCAACACACCACCAGCCAACACAACACATATCCACCTCATCCACGCATCTCCCAGGGTTCTGGTGCGTATTCCCCATCATGCCATACGGCAGCACATCTTAGCGATTCGCAGCCTGATATGACAGTGTCAAGTAGGGCGGGTTCCACCCGCGGATGGTTGGGTGGCCCACGGCTAAAGCGATGGGCCACCCATCCGGGGACACCCCCTCGAATCAGTCGCGACAAAGCACTAGTGCCATTTTCGATCAGACAGTTTCGCGTTTCGACGGATCACGCCAGGCTTGCTTAAACGGGCAATACAGCTAATAATCCCCGGTTTAGGTTTGCGGGGGAACTTCAGAAGATGGAAAATCCCACTTTGTTCGTAACTTCGTCGGGAGAAGGTCTCCCGGCGGTTTGGTGAGTGTTTGCAGGTTTACCCTGTATTGTGTGTCACACCAATTGGCCGTTGCGGCGTTTCGGGTGTGAGAGTGACGAAAAAGGAGATTGCATATGGCTAGTGCAGTAGACACCTTCATGGCGGGCGTGATCGCCAAAAACCCCGAGCAGAAAGAGTTTCACCAGGCAGTTCAAGAGGTGACTGAATCGTTGATGCCCGTGCTGGACAAGCACCCCGAGTATCGTAAGGCCAAGATCCTCGAGCGGATCGTGGAGCCCGAACGCGTGATCATGTTCCGCGTGCCGTGGGTGGATGATTCCGGCGAGGTGCAGGTCAACCGCGGTATGCGGGTCGAGTTCAACAGTGCGATAGGCCCGTACAAAGGTGGGCTGCGGTTCCACCCCTCGGTCAACCTGGGCATTATCAAGTTCCTGGGCTTCGAGCAGGTTTTCAAGAACGCCCTGACCACCCTGCCCATGGGTGGCGGCAAGGGCGGGTCGGACTTCGACCCCAAGGGCAAGAGCGATAATGAAGTAATGCGTTTCTGCCAGAGCTTCATGACCGAGCTATGCCGCCACATCGGCGCCAATACCGACGTCCCAGCCGGCGACATCGGCGTGGGCGGCCGCGAGATCGGCTTCCTCTTCGGCCAATACCGCAGAATCCGCAACGAGTTCGTGGGCGTGCTGACCGGCAAGGGCCTCAATTGGGGCGGAAGCCTCATTCGACCCGAAGCCACCGGCTACGGGCAGGTCTACTTCGCTCAGGAGATGCTCGGCACTCGTGGTGAGAGCTTCAAGGGCAAACGGGTGGTGGTGTCCGGTTCGGGCAATGTGGCTCAGTATGCTACCGAGAAGGTTCTCGATCTTGGCGGCAAGGTGCTGACCTTCTCCGACTCCTCGGGCTTCATCCTTGACGAGGAGGGAATCGACCGCGCCAAGCTGAACTTCGTGATGGAACTCAAGAACGTCCGTCGCGGGCGCATCAAGGAATACGTCGACAAGTACCCCAAAGCCACCTACCAGGCTGCCGATCCCAATGCCAAGTGCAATCCACTGTGGCAGGTCAAGTGCGACGTGGCTCTGCCCAGCGCCACCCAGAACGAGATCAATGACGCGGATGCCGACAACCTGGTCAAGAACAAATGCTACTGCGTTTCCGAGGGTGCGAACATGCCCAGCACGCCCGAGGCTGTCAACGTCTTCCTCGAAACCAAGATTCTCTACGGCCCGGGTAAGGCTGCCAACGCCGGTGGCGTGGCTGTCTCCGGTCTGGAGATGTCTCAGAACTCGATGCGGATAGGCTGGTCACGCGAAGAGGTTGACCAGAAGCTCCATAACATCATGAAGAGCATCCACCAGGCCTGCGTGGAAACGGCAGAGGCTTACGGCACCCCGGGCAACTACGTCAACGGTGCCAACATCGCCGGGTTTCGCAAGGTCGCCGACGCCATGATGGATCAAGGCATCATCTAACCCGGCACCAACGCTTCTTCAAGCAGAATCCGAGGGGCGAAACCAGACAACCGGTTTCGCCCCTCACTTTTGAATGGAGAAAATGGAAAATGAGGGGATGGGAAACGTGATGAATTGAGAATGGAGAATTGAGA
>JAGLWJ010000593.1 GCA_023133475.1 Phycisphaerae bacterium
TCCAAGACGGCGCTGGTGCCCGGTGTCGTCCCGGTTCCGCAGTATGTGATTGTCCGCTGTGACATCAATGGTCAGATACCAGAAGGCGAAGAGGGCGAAGACAACAACATCGGCATGTCCACCGACACCGTGGATATTCAGATCATCGAGTTGGAGCTTGGGGTGTCGTTCGACAGCCAGTTGGCATCGAGTGGAATGAGCCACTACTACCAAGTTACGGTGCCGGCTGAGGAGACGCTGAAGGTCACCCTGGACGCTGATGCGCTAACCGGCGCCAACGAGTTGTACATCCGCTACGGGCAGATTCCCGACCGCGGGCACTACGACGACGCCCATGACGCCCCGTTCCGCCCGGACCAGGAGGTGATCATTCCCACGACTGAGGCGGGCACGTATTACATTCTGGTCTACGGCGACTGGGTCCCTGATGCGCCGCAGGCGTACACGATTTTGGCTGACTCGGTGCCGTTCAGCATCAGCAGTGTCACCCCGGACACCGGCAGCAACACGTCGGTGGTGACGGTTGAGATTGTCGGTGCCCGGTTCCAGGATGAGACGGAGTTCAGCCTGATCACGTCGGATGATTTTGAGATCGAGCCGCAAATACTGTACCCGCGGAATCAGTCGCGGGCATTTGCGACCTTCGATCTTGCCGGCGCCGCGGTCGGCCCGGCGGACGTGAAGGCGGTTAACCCCGACGAGAGCGAGACGACCGGTGCGGAGTTGTTCCAGGTGGTCAGCGGAGGCGGCCCACAGCTCTTTGCCCGGATGATCGTTCCCAGCCGAGTGCGGGCGGGTCGTTCCTTCCCGGTGCGCATCGAGTATGCCAACATCGGGACAGCCGACATGCCCGCCCCGCTCTTCGAGTTGACCAGTGCCTGGTTGGTCCCGATGGACCTGGACCCGGACGGGGACTTCGCGGAGTTGGGTTCGGTCCGCTTCCTGGGCGTGAACCCCGACGGGCCGGCGGGTATCCTTCCGCAGGGTGCGTTTGGCGTCATGACCGTGCACATCTTCGTCCCGGACACGGGCTACTGGGCCCATCGTTTCCTGAAGATGGGGCTGATGCACCGCCCGGCGGAGGAATGGTTCAACTGGGAAGGCGAGGAAGCCTACTTCCGACCCGTCGATGCGGACCCGGATGAGTGGGCTCAAGCGTGGAGTATCATCCAGGAGCGCATCGGCGACACCTGGGGCCAGTTCGAGGCGGAGATGGCCCAGGTGGCGACGCGTGTTTGGCAGTATGAGGATCTCCTGGTCCGTGATCCGCGCGAGTTGTTCCTCTATGAGATCGAGCTTGCGGAATCATCATTCCCGTCGCGGATTTCCGGAACCGTCGTGGATATCGAGACCGGCGAGCCGTTGGCTGACGTATTGGTCCGCGGCTGGTACGACGAAGACGGCGACGATAGCGCCGAGGTCATCTCCGAGGTGTTCAGCGACGAGGACGGTCTGTTCGAGCTTGAGGTGTCCGCCGGCCAATACGAGTTGTACGCCGACGGTTACTACGTCGATCCGCCGGTGACGGTCAGCGTGGGCGCCAACGCTGACGTTCGAGGTGTGACGCTAAGCGTTACTCCCGTCCCCGACGACGAGGAGCCACCTCCCCCGTTCCCGGATGCCGGTGACAGAGCACCGTCGCTCACCCGCGATGCGGACGGGACCGTGCACCTGGCCTGGATGCGCGGTGACGAGGTCTGGCACGCCCGCTACACCGATGCGGATTGGGACATCAGCGGCCAGGTGGACACCGTCGAAGGTGCGGGCCCGCGTATCGCTCGTGGTCCCGCAGCCGAAGGGTCGGATACCGTGACCGTCATGTGGCGTGAAGGCTCTGGAAATGAGGCTGATTTGAACTATGCGGTTGGCAGGCCTGACGACACCGCGTCCAACGGGTTCGGATGGAGTGAGCCGATCGCCGCCACCGACGACGTCTACACCGACCAGTTCCCCGTGCTGCTTCTGACCGCTACGGACCAGCTCATGCTCGTCTGGCTCAAGAAGGACTCACTCGTCGAAGACGATACGGATGTGTACTATTCGTTCGCTCCCATAGGCACAATAACTTGGCCTGATAAGGGCGCGGTTCGTGAGGAAGTGGATTACGTATCGCTGGAGGTGGTCGAATTCAGTCCTTACGCGACCGATTTTGATTACGGGTTCTTCGAGAGCGGTGCTTACTTCGACCGCGGAAACGACATCTGCGTCAGCGGCAAGTTGGGCAACAAGAGCTTCGTGCGCAAGCTGCCGATTATCGGCGGCCCTTACGGTTTCGAGGTGGGCGGTGAAGTGTGCGTGGCAGTCGATGTCTGCGACCCGTCAGCCTCGATCCAATTCAGCGGTGAGCTGGCGTTCGGGAAAAAGCGGAAGTTCACCCTCAGTGCCAACGGAAGCGCCAAATGGAAGACCAATCACGAGAAATGCGTCTACGAGTTCGACAATGCCAAGGTCGGGGTCTCCGGGAGCGGAACGATCAGATTCCCGGTGGACACCATACCAGCCGGTAGGCTCATTTCGGTGATCGGGAAGTGGTTCTTGATCGAGTGGGACATCGGGGTGCAGATCACCGGGCAGATGGGCGGCGAAGCTGAGTGGAAGACGGACTTCCCCGGCTGGCCTGACCGCGGTTATCTGACCTTTGCCATATCCGGTGGGCCTTACGGCGAGATTTCGTTTACGAACTATGCAGAGGCGAAAGTAAACGGCTCGCTCAGGGCGACGGCGGAGTGGCAGATTCCCGGCTACCCCAGGCTTACCGGTGTCTGCATCGAACTCAACGCCGAAGCAAAACTCGGCTGGATGACCTGGAAGTGGAAGTATCAGTATCCGCCGAACTGCGGAGGCAAGTCGCTTTTGTATGAGGAGTTGCCTCCGGGCGCTCTGGTGATAAACCTGGCGAAGCCGGCACGCGACGGCGAGGCCCAGGAAATCAATGAGATCATTATTGTCGTCGATCCGCTGGTCGGGACCGGAACCCAGTATCCCGGGCTGACCGTTCTGCCCGACGTATCCGATGACTTGACCAACGACGGGCCTCCTTCGGTTGCCCTGGGAGCATCCGGCACCATCCTGGCCACCTGGACCAAGGACTCCGGTGATCCGGACGCGCACATGGGCAGTTCCGTGGTGGTCTCCGAGTTTGACGGAGTTGCCTGGTCGTCGGCTGTCGAGTTGATCGACGCCACCGACTTCAACTCCTCGCCGCAGGTGGTGGTGGACGGCTTTGACATTCCCATGATCGTGTGGTCGACGGCTTCGGCTGACGGCATCACGCTGGACAACACTGCCGAGGAGATACTGGCAGCGATGGCTGACGGCGATCTGCTCTACTCGCGGCGTATCGGCGGCGTGTGGTCTGCTCCGGCGTCGCTGGCACAGCTTCCGGGCGGTGACGACGACATCGCATTGGCGGCGGACTCGACCGGCCGGGTGCTGGCAGCGTGGATCAATACCGACTCTACCAGCGAACAGGTTGCCCTTTATGCTTCGATGTGGGACGGCAGTGCATGGTCGGCGCCGAGGCAGATTTCCACCAGCGGTGCGGTCTTCTCCGTTGCCTGTGAGTTCGATTCCGATGGGACCGCGCTGGCCGTCTGGAGCGCCGACACCGACGGGGACCTGGTCGAAACGCCGGAAGATCTGACCCTCTACCATGCGACCTATGACGGCTCGTGGTCATCGCCGACCGCCCTTCCGAAAGAGTCGGAAGGCAAGCGCGTGCAACCGGGCGACACCGCCGGGCAGGAAAGTGGACGCGGTGGGGACCGGATTTCACTACCGCAGCCGCCCCTGTTCTGCTGTTGCAGGACCGACGCCGATTGCGATGACGGTTTCTCCTGCACGGATGACAAGTGCAAGGATAATGGTGAATGCGAAAACAAGAAGGACAACGAGAAGTGCGACGACCACCAGTGCTGCAACGGTGTGGAAACGTGCAATCCGGATGATTCGTCGGCAGATGAAAATACCGGTTGTGTGGTGCCGGACATCGAGGTTTGCGAGCATTCCCCGTTCCCGTGCGTCGAAGAGGGCAACGACGAGTGCACTTGCCGGTGCGAGGTTAATGCCCACTGCGACGACGAGGATCCCTGCACCATCGACGAGTGCGTCGGCGAAGGTGATGGCAAGCACTGCGAATGGAAACCCAAGTGCGACGACGGCAACCCATGCACGAACGATTCATGCGACGACGGTGATTGTGAAAACAAGTATAAGTGCCCCGACGGCACCTTCTGCTACTGGTACACCTGCGATCCGAACGGGGACGGTTCTTGTGAGCGCCATGAACGCAATTGCGGTGAGGATACCAACTGCATCCACTACTTCTGTGTGAATAACCAGACCGGAGGCGCGTGCATGTCAAGCACCAACCCCGACTGCGATGACCATCCCGAACCGATCACCTCGAACGACCCGAACGAGAAGATAGGCCCAGCCGGGTACGGGGCTGAGGGTTGGATTCCGCTCGGTGAGAACCAGATGTACACCATCATGTTCGAGAACAAGCCCGACGCATCAGCCGCAGCCCAGGTGGTTTATGTCACCGACCAGTTGAGCGATAACTTCGATTGGCGCAGCTTCCGCGTGGGCAGCATCGGATGGGGCGACGTGGTCGTCGAGGTGCCCGAGAATCGCAGCTTCTATCAGGCTGACGTGGCTTATGCCAACTCCAACGGGTATCTCGTCCGCATCGACGCGGGGATCAACATCCAGACCGGCAAAGTCTCCTGGACCCTGACCACCATAGACCCTGCCACCGGTGAGATTCCCGCCGAGGCTGAGGCGGGCTTCCTGCCGCCCAACGACCCCGAGACCCACACCGGCGAAGGGTTTGTGCTCTTCACCGTTCGGCCGAACCGCAACGTTGCAACCGGCGCGGTGGTCGAGAACCTGGCCACCATCGTCTTCGACATCAACGAGCCGATCGACACCAACGTGGTATCCAACACCATCGATGCCGACCCGCCGAGCAGCGGCGTGGACCCGTTGCCCGAGGAGGTGCCGATGAGCTTCGAGGTCACCTGGTCCGGCCAGGACGTCGAGGGCGGCTCGGGGATGGGCACGTTCGACATCTACGTGTCCGAGAACGACGGCCCATACGCCTTGTGGATCAGCACCGGGGAGACCTCCGCGGTCTACACCGCGACCCATAACCTTGGCACGGTGAGATTCTACAGCATCGCCCGCGACAACGCCGGCAATGTGGAAGAGACGCCGAACCTGCCCGATACCGAGACGCTCAGCGTCGATGACACCATCGCCACCGCCTGGGCCAACACCCCGGTGTGCGAGGGTGACACCATCGAGTTGCACGGCAAACCGACCATCGGGCCTAGTGGGCCGTTCACCTACCTCTGGACCGGGCCTGACGGCTTCACCTCCGATCAGCCGGCTCCGACAATCCCCAACGCAACCCTGGCGATGGCGGGGGCCTATGAGTTGACCGTGATCAATGGTGAAGAGACCGAAATGTACACTTCCACGGAGGTGGTGGTGCAGGCGGCTCCGACAGCCGAGGCGGGTTCAGGCCAAGTGATTTGTGCCGGTGAGACGGTGGTGCTGTCGGGTTCGGGTGCCGACCAATCAGCCTTGCGCTGGAGCACCTCGGGCGACGGCAGCTTTAATGACGACACCGACCCCAACGCGGTCTACACGCCGGGCTCGGGCGACGTGTTGGCCGGTAGCGTGATACTGACGCTGACCGCTGACGGCATCTCGCCGTGCACCGGGTCGGCTGACGACACCATGACGGTGACCATCCAGCCGTGCGTGACGGTGAACGTGGATGTCGGCGGGCTCACCGGCGGGATCGTGGATCGTGAGGTGACCTTCGTGACGACAACTTGTGGAGGCACGGTTGACACGCGGGTGCAAACGCTCACCTTCAGCCCCTCCGGCAGAGGCGGTGCAGCCAGTGTGACTCTGCGAGGTGTGGATGCCGGAGCCCAGTGGCTTAGCGTTTGGGAAGGCCACACGCTACGAACCCTGGTGAGTCTCGATCTGGCTGTCACGCACACCGACACCGTGGACGTGCTTCTGCTCTCCGGCGACTTCCACAGCAGCGCGGTGGATCAGGACAACTATGTGGACATCACCGACTTTGCGATTCTGGCTGCGAGTTGGGAGAGCCCGGTCGATCCGAACAGCGGCATGGGCGGCGACGCCACCGGCGACGGTTACATTGACGCAGCCGATTTCGCGGTGATTCAGCCGAACTTCTTCAAGAACGGCGACGGGCTTGACGGCTGCACCAGGTTGTCGGCGGGCAAGGAGTCGGTGGTTGGTTTGGAACCGACCCCGACCTCGCGAACCCCGCGGACGAGTATTCTTGTTTCCGAGTTGAGTCGCACGGTGGCCAATGTCAACCGGGCTGACCTCAACGGTGACGGCGTGATAGACATCGCCGACATCCGCAAGTTTGCCGGGCGGCACCACCTGCGGTTACAGCCGCAGTTCGAGGCCAAGCTCCGGCAACTCGAAGCGGTGGCGGGTCCTGACTCGGCGGTTCATCATTCGCGGTGAGCGGTGCCAGCATGGGTGCCCCATCCCGTTCCGGCTGCCTGCGCAGCAGGCAGCCGGACGGGGTGGGGGACCGACTCGAACTAACCTGTACCGCGACTGTAAGGGAGCGGCCATCTGTCCCCCACCCCGTTCACCGGCCCTTCGGGCCGGCGAAACGGGATGGGGCACCTGACACCACCGTACCGCCGGCTTCCAGCCGGTAGGATGCCGGCAAGATGCCGGCGGTACAACAGGCTGGACGGGTTTACTGAATGTTTACCCCTCGAGCATATTCCGCCGACATAAGTTGTGTGTCTTTTTCGGGCAT
>JAGLWJ010000594.1 GCA_023133475.1 Phycisphaerae bacterium
CTAAAGCGATGGGCCACCCGTCTGACGCTGCTTCGCCCATCCTTCATTTTCCATTTTCCATTTTTCATTTTCCATTCTTCCCATCTTCCTGCTGTTCCTGGGCGCGGCGTTTGGCTCGTAGCAGGCGTGAGGTGGTTTCCTCTTGGTCTGCCTGATCGCCTTTTCCACCAGCTTTGGCTGGGCGACGCCGTTTCTCTTGGAAGCCCGGCTCGGTTTTGGCGCCGCCTAACTGATCCTGAAGATCGCTAGCCGGTGCGGCAGCCGCCTTGTCGCCGACATCAAACCGGGCTTTGGCATCTGGCCTATGGGCAGGTTCAGCCGCCGGGGCAATTCGCTCACCCGGCACGTCCTTCCCGCCGGCGGTCGTCTGTGTGTCCTGCACTCGCTGGCGGGTGCTCTTGAGCTGTTCGAGAGACACCTGGCTCCGCTCACCCACCTGGCCCAAAGCCGTCACCGAATGGGTAATAAAGTTAAATAGCGGGCCAATCGAACGGAACCGGATACTCCACCCCACCATCTCCGCCAGCAGAATGCTGCCCAACACACCCCACCATGAATCATACACAATCTCCAGCCCAAACAGCAGAAAAGCCAACAACACCACTTCCACACAAATCGAAAACGCCAACCAACTCGCCAGCCGCCGGGCAGCCACGTCCAACAGAAACAGCGGCAACAGCAACCACGCCACCGCCCAGTCCCACAGCGAACGCTTGGACACCGTCGGCGGGAGGTCGCGGCTGAACACCTCGTCGCTCTCGGCGTCCATGGTCAGCCAGCGCCCGCCGGTGGTCTCCTGAATCTGCCGCAAGAGCCCTTCATTGGTGGACAACTCGCGGTACTCCGGCGAAAACGGCAACGACACCCCCGCGTAAATCGAGCCCTGAGCCTGACCCTGCTGCGTAATGCCCACATTAGCGATGTATTGGCCGGTCTGGCTGATGTCGAAGGTGGCTTCGTATCGCCCAGGCCCCGTCTGCGAGAACACCAGCGACGTGGTGGTCTGATCCGGGTTGATGACCACGCTGGGAAGCTGAAGGAAGTTAAGATAATCGGCGTTCTTGTCCAAAGCCTCGAGCACCACCCGCCCGCGGTTGCCCTCGATACGGGTGAAGGTCTCGAAATTGGCGGGCGATTCCTGCCGCATACTCCATCGAACGATCTGAGCCCACAGCTTGGCGAACTTAGGCCACCGCGTCCACTGCCTACCCCACCGAGGCCAATTGCCGCTGGTGAACGCCACCGCCTTGCCCAGCTTATACTGCCAATGGGCCAATACCGGGTCGTCACCGTCCTTGCTCGCCCGCACCAGCGGCATCTGGGCCATCGGCTTAAGCGAGGTCAACACCAGCCCGCCCAAGTCCGGGATGTGCTCATCCGGGTGAATCCCCGTCAAAAGGTCGCTGAAAGCAAACCGGATCGTCGGCGGAAAGGGCTCGTCGATGATCAACGGCTTGCGGATAACCTTAGACTCCTTAACGAATATCTGCGGCAGAGTGCGCGGGTTGCGGCAGGCGTAGAACCGCCCGCCGGTCTCCTTGGCGATCCTGCGGAGCGACTGATCCATGCAGTGTGATCCGTATCCGATCCCGATCGTGCTGATGGTGATCTTCGACTTCACGAATCCGTCCAGGGTGGTCTTAGTGGGGGGGCTGGGGTCGCCGTCGCTGATGATGATGACGTGTTTCTGGGCGGCGTCGGTGGCTTGCAGGCCTTTCAAAGCCATGTTCATCGTGCTCTGGAAGTCGGGCATGTCCCCGATTTGCATCGTGTCGATACGGCTCTTGATCCGGTTCTTGTTAAAGGCCAACTGGAGCGGGACCTCCCAGTTCACCCCCATCGGGCTCCAGGAATAGGCCAACACGCCGATGTAGTCTCTCGAACTGATCGTATCGACGGACTTCTTAGCCACCAGCTTGCCCATCACATTGCCACGCGGGATTTCGCAACTGTGCATGATCAGCACCAACGCCCCACGCGGGATGACCTTCTTGTGCTTGATCTCACAGGTGACCGGCAACACTTCCTCGACCGGGGTGCCGATCCACCCGCCGGCGCCGAAGCCCTCCTCGCCACCGGTCATAATCAACCCGCCGCCCAGGTCCTTGACATAGGTGGCTAGCATCTGCTGGTCCGCATCGGTGAACATGCTGGCCGGCACGTTGGCCAGAATGATGGCTGAGTAGCTCATCATCTCCAAAAGGTCGATCTCGCTTTCGGTGACGTCTCGGATTTCCGCCAGCACGTTTTCCTTATGCAACGCCTCCAGCAACGGCTCGTCGTGCTTGGGCTCCATGGAGAGAATCAGGGCTTTGCGCTTTCCCGGCACAATGGAGAAGGCGGTGGCACGGTTGTTGGCGGTCATCTCGTCCATGTATTCGGCATCGGGATAGAACTCGGCGCTGAAGCGTTGTGGGCCGGTGGTGTTGATGGGCAGCTTGAGGATGAAGGGGTTGTTGCCCGGCTGTAACTCGACGCGGGCATAATCCTCGGGCAGGGGCACTTCCCTGCCGTTATGCTCGAGGTAGATGCGCCCGCGAGCCCGCCTGCTCGAATGGATCAACATGCGGATGGGCACCTGCTCACCCTTTTCGGCGTAGGTCGGTGCCATCAGGCGGTCGAAGTATATCTCGTTTTCATAGGTGTACCACAGCGGGACCACATCGATCACCACCCCATCCGCTCGTGCCCGTTGGGCTTCGGTCAGCACGTCACCCATGTTGTCGTTGCCGTCAGAAGCCAACACGATCCGCTTGGCGGTGTCGGCTGGGAACATCGCCATAGCCAACCGGATCGCCGATGCAATGTCCGTCCGGTCCGGATTGGGCATACTCGGCAGCCGACCCAGCAACTGGTCGCTATAGCCGCCGCGCATGGGAAGCTGTTCGAGATAGGCTCCGCCGGCGAAATCGATCAGCCCCACACGATCGTCGGGTTTGGCTTTTTTGCTCACGTCGTATATGTACTGCTCGACCTCTGCCTGCTTCTTGTCCACGCTGTTGGAGCGGTCCATCAGAAACAGCACGGTTATATCGTCGTTCTGAATGACCTTGACAATGCGGGCCAGCGTCACGGCAATTGCGATGATCACCAGGCTGCGGACCGTGACCGCCAGCACCCGCCGCACCGGGTCCAAACCCGCCAGGCTTCGTAGCGACACCAGCACCAGCACCGGAACCAGCAGCACCAGCCAAAGCCATTGCGGCTCTTCAAACGAGAATGGCAAAGCAAGTCCGATCACGGTTGATACCTAACAATCGTATACATTCAGCGAACCAGTGGTGTAAAGGCAAGAGGCAAGAGGCAAGAGGCAAGAGGCAAGAGGCAACAAGGCAACGAGGAGAGGATGTGAGAGGGGGCACCTATGCCC
>JAGLWJ010000595.1 GCA_023133475.1 Phycisphaerae bacterium
GTTTGTGAAACAGGATCACCTTATGGCAGCCTATCGTCGGAGACGCTTGGCCATGCCACCCGTCGCTCAATATCACACAAAACCTCCATCCGCCCGGTCAAGCCGACCGAAACGTACCTATGGTCGATGAAAAACTGGTGGAGTTCCGCAAACGGCGGCTTGGCGGTGAGCAGTATCAGCCGGGGCTTGTCCTGAGCCAGGTCCTCCAACAACAAACGCCGCCGCGCCGCGGTTGACGGACCCTCCGAGATCAAGGCAGTGTACATGGTGAAGCGGGTAGCACACCGTCGGCTGGAGTAATAGTAAAACCCCGCGTCGGCACTATACACGTAGATGCTGTCCTGCGGATCGGTGACCTCCGCCACACGGTGGGCCTGGTCGCGGACCCAACTCATCCGAGACCCATAACGGCCAAGCGCGATCCGCTCGGGCGAAACCAGCAAGTAACCCGGAACCTCTGTCAAAAGAAGAGACACCACGATGGCCCCCGCCACCACAAACGACAATCGGCGGCCATACGTCTCGACCCGGTGGATCAGGCCTGCCGCCAACAACACGACCGGCGGCATCATCAACAGGTAGTAGTGAGGCCAAAACTTGCCCGGCAGACAAACCGCCAAGAAGCAGCCAACCACCAAAACTACCAGAACCAGGGACCTGCGCCAGTTGCGTCTCCACGGCAATGCGACCAGGCCCAACACTCCCGCCAACCACAACGCAGACGCCGTGCGGAAAACCTTTTCGTGGCTGAAAAACGCGATCAGCCGTGAGCCCCAGCCTTGAGCGGTTTTGCTGTAGACCAGGTTGTATGCAAAGGTCGCGTCGAGGAACTCGCCGGACCGCCCGTCGATTGCAAAGTAGAGCCACATAGCCAACCACACACCCACCGGCCCGGCTGCAAATGCGGCGATGGATTTCACGTGCCGCCCGCGGTTTTCAGCACTGCCCGGAGCCGAGAGCAGCACCACGGCAGGCACGAGCGCCAACCACTGCACCGCCACCACCGTCTTGATGGTCGAAGCCAGCCCGAGCAACAGTCCAGCCAGGAATACTCTACGCAGCTTCAGCGTTTCGCCACAGGCCAACAGCCAAAAGGCCGCCACCACCAGGGCGTTCATGTATATCTCGCGGTTGCATCCTTCCCCACCGACGCCCGGATCGCTGGAGGCGATGGCAAACAGCAACGCCGCCGTCCACCCTGCCGGTCGGCCAAACCACCGCCGGGCAACATCGAACAGGCCCAGCATCGTCAGCAATGCTGCTATCAAAGCCAACGTTCGATAGACTGCGGCAGCGTCGCCGAAGACGGCGGTAGCCAACATCAGAGCTGCAAATATCCCCGGCGGCTGATGGTCCCAAAGGTCAACGTAAAGCCGATCGCCTTGCAACATGCGCCCGGCGAAGTAGGCATAGTTGCACTCATCGCTTTCCAGCGGAGCAGGGTAAGCGTGCAGCCGAAACCCGACCATGATCAGCCCTGCCGCAATGAGCAAGAACAGGTCCGCACGGGTAAAGCGGCTGGTAGCAGGCTGGGGAGTGGTGTTCATACGTTTGTTACTCTACATGGTGGGGGGGCCTCGGTTGTGTATCAAGTTGCGGCTGACGTTTGATCGTATGGTAGGTGGTCTTGTGGTGCAAATAGTAGGGTGGGTGGAACCTGCCGCAGGCAGGTGGAACCCACCAACCGGCACGGTGGGTTGCACTCCGCTCCGCAAAGCTCCACCCACTGTTCGATTGAAGAAGGCGGGTGGAACCCGCCCTACATCCTTGTTGGGCGGTTGACCCTTCACTTGCGCTCTGGACTCAGATCCGCAGATTACGCAGATTACGCAGATTTGCGAGAAAGTGCCTGGGAAATAACAAGGATAGGTTTAAGCATACCTGTTCCTCTATCAATCTGCGCAATCTGTGTAATCTGCGGATGTTTTCTCGTGCCCTTTGGGGTTGCGGGCGGGTGGCCCATCGCTTTAGCG
>JAGLWJ010000596.1 GCA_023133475.1 Phycisphaerae bacterium
GGGTTCCACCTCGCTCCGCGAGGTTCCACCCACCCTACTGGTCTTTCCATGTTGCGTCAGGTATAGTTCGCCGAGTGGTTTTTGCACGGCGGTTTATCGTGGTGCCATGGCTCTGCTTACGGACACGGGGGTAACGCTCAGGCGGCTGGACTTCTCGGAGACCTCCCAGGTGATGGAGTTTTTCACCTGCGGGCACGGGAAGGTGCGGGCCATCGGTAAAGGCATCAAGCGCTCGACCAAAACCCGCTTCGCCACCGGGCTCGATCTTCTGGAAGTTGGGGACATGGTCCTGGCGGTGCGGCAGGCGCGGCAGGAGGCGTTGGCCAATCTCACCGAATGGAAACCACGGCGGGCGTTGACCGGGCTTCGTGAGAAGTTGGCACGGCTTTATGCCGGGCAGTATGTGGCGGAGGTCACCGCGGCGCTGACCGAAGATTGGGACCCGCACCCGGTGTTGTTCCACGGGCTGTTGGACGTGCTCGAAGAATTGTGTGGGGCAGATGCAGTGCTGGAGCCGATCGTGGGCTACCAGCGCCTGCTGTTGCAACAGATTGGTTTCTGGCCTGAGTTTGAGGTTTGTGTGGCTTGTCGCCGAGTTCCGGCGGCGGTGGGGGATTTGTGTTTTTCTTCGCTCGAGGGTGGGCTGCTCTGCCGTGATTGCGAATCCAACTTCGCCGAGAAACGTCTGGTGGGCTGGCAGGCGTTGGCTGTGGTGCGCGGTCAGCCTGTAACCGACGGCGGATTGGGCGATGGTGGTCACCTGCCCGGCTCACCTACCCAACAAGCGTTTGAATTATTGAACTATCACATTGCCCACCAGATGGGCTGTGAGCCGTTGTTGGCTTCAAAGCTGGTTTGCGGTTAACGGTGCGGATGGGTGGCCTACCGCTTTAGCCCGGATAATTCATGAACGCAGAGACGCAGAGACGCAGAGAAGAAGGATTGGAGTGCACCCAACGATAATGTCTCACCTCCCCCCATTTTCCATTTTTCATTTTCAATTTTCCATTTCATCTACGGTTGGGATGCCTGCAACCGGACCTTGGTGGTCATCAACTTGCCGTTGCGTTCGAAGGTTACCTCGACTACGTCGCCGATCTTGCGGCGTTCGATTGCTTTCAACAGCTCCTCGGTGTCGCCGATGACGTCCTGGTCGATCTTCTTGATGATGTCCCCGAGCTGGACCATGCGGCCGGTGCGGGTGAGCTTGGTGCCGCGTAGACCGGCGGTGCTCGCACCCGAGCCGGGCGTCACGCCGAGAACAAGCACGCCGCTAACGCCGGCACGCTGCAAGAGCCTGTCGTCGGCAAGGCGAATGCCAAGCTGCGGGCGGATCAGTCGCCCGTGTTGGATCAACTGCGGGACCACATCGTTGACAATATCGGCGGGAACGGCAAAACCGATCCCGGTACTGGACCCTGACGTGCTGTAAATCGAGGTGTTGACCCCGATCAGCCGTGCAGCGCTATCCAACAAAGGCCCTCCCGAATTGCCGGGGTTGATGGCTGCGTCGGTTTGAATGACCCCCTCGATGTTTCGCCCGCCAACCGAGGTGATGGTTCGGCCTAAGGCGCTGACCACGCCGGTGGTCAAGCTTTGATCCAAGCCGAACGGGTTGCCGATGGCAAAGACCTTTTGGCCGACACGCAGGCCTTTGGAGGTTCCGATTGGGATAGGCTTCAGCTTTTCCGGCGATGCGGGAATGCGCAGGACCGCCAGGTCCTTATTGGGGGCTTTGCCGACGATGACCGCCTTCCACTCGGAGTGGTCCGCCAGGGTGACCTCGAAGGTGTCGCCTTCCATGATCACGTGGTAGTTGGTTACGATGTGCCCCTGGTCGTCCCAGATGAACCCCGACCCGGTGCCCTGGGGTATCTCGAAAATATTCAAACTGAAGAAGTCGCGGCGGCGTGCCAGACTGGTGATGTATACCACCGAAGGCGAGGCGTTCTCGAACAGCTTGATGGTGGTCTCTTCCTCGTCGGTCAGGTTCCCGCGTGGGGTGATGGCCCGAGGTTCGGCGGGCATCCGGCGGCTCGTGGTGGGGAGTTGGCGGGCCAGCAGCCAACCACCCCCGACCAGCAACAGCAGAGCCAACAGCAATGGGCCACGGGGTCGAGAAGCAGGTAGTGGTGTCGAGTATCCGTACATGGCATGAGTCCTGGTGCTCTGTTATGCCTTAACCTGAGAGTACAAGCGGCATAGTTTGATTCGGGCATGGGTGGCCCACCTCTTCAGGGGCTGTCGATTAAATCGTCCGTGGCGATTCCCAATGTAGCGTCACCCCTTGTGGGTGACGAAAAACACGGGTGCGCCGCCCACAAGGGGCGACGCTACAGACTAAATCGACA
>JAGLWJ010000597.1 GCA_023133475.1 Phycisphaerae bacterium
ACACACTGTCAAAACCCGACAGTAAACATTCAGTAAACCCGTATGCGGAATAGTGTGGATTTCGTGGGGGCAGGTTTGCGCTAGGCCCGGCATAAATGCCGGGCCTAGCGCGACGGAATGCCTAAAGTTGCCGCCTTATCCAATGGCTCGGATCCGCAGACGCCTTGTTGCCTCTTGCCTTTACACCACGGGTTTACTGAATATTTACGAATGCAAGGCGTTGCGAGACTGCGCCCGGGAGGACTCGAACCTCCAACCTACTGATTCGAAGTCAGCCACTCTATCCAATTGAGCTACGAGCGCAAAGCCATACTGCCACACTTTTATCGCGCCCATCCGCCAAATGCAACCCGTCCAGAATTCACCGGCGAGACGCCAATAGTGCCCGGGATTTCAGGGGGGCTGTTATGCGCCCTAACATATCCCGTACTTGTGCGGTGCGTGCCTTTGTGCTTCACTATGCCGCATGGCACGCAGACGCAAAGTCGGCACCTGGAAACCATGAAAATGGGGGTAAACGTAGGGTGGGTGGAACCTCGCGAAGCGAGGTGGAACCCACCAACCAGGGACGAGTCCAAAGTCCAAGGTCCAAAGTCTCGTTGATTTCTGACTTTGGACTTTGGACCAGAGACTTTGGACTTATCAAGCGGTGTTACAGGGAACTCTGCACCTCTGTGTTCGTGAGAAATGCGGGCTAGCGCATGTGGGCATATCGGTGGTGACGCCGGTGAGGCGTGCTGCCGTAATTGGAACGCTGAAGCTCGGAAACAATCTGAGCCAGGCGAACCAGTCGCTTGCGACCGCCGGGTGTCGTCTCAAGACCGACAAATTGCAGCCCCAGCGACTCGCCACCGCGTGCTTCATCCTGGAGATGCCGCACTGTGGCATGTATCGTAAGAGGTGGCGCCCCACGCTTGTATGAGAAGTGACACACCACGGTTTGACCGATACTCAGCACCGGATGCTCGTTCGTCTCAATTCTAATCCCGCCAACCGAGAGGTCTTGCAAAGTGCCATGATAGGCGTTCTCCGGCGGTTGAGTCGCGCTGCTGCGCACCGCTTCCTCCGCAACCCAATAGCGAACGTCCACCGTAGTGCCACGCGGCGGAGCGGACCGGTAATACACGCGACGCTGAAACTCCTGCATCTGCTCCGGCCAGGCAAGCACGATGGCTTGAGGATACTCCTGCAAATCCTCGACAACCGTGCCGAACATGCACTTTTTGTGCCCGCGGCGGAATGAAATCCCGATCTGCTCGCCGCGGAGCACCGCAGTGGTCGAGCCGGATTCGGCGGTCAGCGGAGCGTGGAGCAGCAAGCGGTGCTCCAGACCCGGGGCAGCCAGGAAGTGCGATTTGTGGGTCACCCAGGCAGTCCCCTTGCTGGTGGTGACCACTACCGGGGTGGTCTTCTCGATGGCTTCGGCAAGAATCTCGTCTTGCCGGCTCGGCTCAACGTATCGCATTCGGTCCATGGGACTATCCACCAGTAAGGATCAGATTGTTATACAGAGCGTTGGCGAGTCTTTGTCGTTGGGGATGCAGATCGGTGTCGGAGGCAAATTGCAGCGAGAGGATGATCTGCCCCTTGCCGGCGCCCGGTGTCTTGCCGCGAATATGGGCGGGCATGCGGAAGGTCTCCGCACTGTCGGCGATATTAAACTCCAGGCTCAACGGAAGCTCCTCGGGGCAGGCGTCGGCACCGCTTTGGTCAATCCGGCAGGCTAATCCCCCGGTGCCTATGTTCAGGAGGGTGGCTTCCAGGGCGGGCTGATCTTCCCGGCCTGCCGGCGTGATTCGCACGGTGCTATCGGCTCGCAAGTCTCTGCGTTGGTAACGGCGGCGTTGGCTCATATACAGCCGTGTCGGCCTGGCAATCTCGATGGTGAACTCGTCGCCTTCCTGGAAGAGGTCCAGGATGTGTGTCGAGAACAGAAAACGGGTTTTCTCCAAGGTGATGGTTGCCTCGCAGTACACCGAAAGCAGTGACACCGCTCCAGCCGCCACGGTATGCTGGGGGCGCAGGAGGATTCCCTGGGCAGTTCGCCCCACGATGGCGGCGGTGATGGGCAGACCATCGACCCGGGTGTACGGCAATATACCCATTTCCGCACCGGCGCGTGTGGCCTGTTCCAAAAACCGCTGAGATCGTCGCTCGTCAAGTTCGATGGTGTACGCGGATTTCTCGGTTGGTGGAGTAGTCATGACTCTTTCTCATTCGTGTTCCCCACCGCTAAAACGATGGGCCACCCGTCAGAGCTTCATCAATGTGTATCGGTGTCTTCGCGGACTTTCCTGAGTTGGTGTAGCGTGAGTTCCGGGCAGACGTAGGGCGGGTTCCACCCGCCACGCCCTACAACCTCGGAAACTTCTTCACTCGATCTGGTCGGTCTTGACAGCAGGCTTGAGCTTATAGGATCCGGTCAAAGCCACCAGGGCACCCAGCAGCGACCAGCACAGTTGGATCAGGCGGACAGCCATCGCCATGTACAGCAGTTGCGACAAGGTGCCGTGTGAACCGAGCATGAATTTGCGATAAACCGCCTCGGAAGTGCCCAGGCCTTGGGGCGAGATTGGAATGGCTGCCACAACCACTCCGCTTCCAATACAAGCGTAATAGTCGAACACCTTGGACTCGGCGAAGTTCATCCGCAGGGCATAAGCAGCCAACACAAAACTCGAGAGGGCAAAGAATTGCAACACCAGCGAGCATATCACCGCACCGCCCAGAGTCGGGAGATGCCGCAGAAGACGACGAGTGGCGGCATCCACCCGCCGGATATGCTCCTCAAACGGAAGCCGAGACATCAGCCCACGCGGCAACCAACGCTCCCGAACCCGGTCGGAGCAAAATAACCCAGCCACAATTGCCGCCCCCGCAATCCCCGCCATAATCACGTGCCCCAAATTGCGCAGCAATGGGTCCTCAGCCCCCAGCTCGATGGCAATACCCACGCACAAGAGCAGAACCCCCAGCCCGATGATCCGATCCAACAGGATGGTGGTCAGGGCTTCGGTCTTGCGCTCGGTATGGCGGGCGACATGGTAGGCTTTGAAGACATCTCCGGCGGTGCTGCCGATGGGGGTGGCCCAGTTCAGGAAATTCCCCGCAAAACAAAGCTTGACACACTCCCAATACGACAGGGCGATGTCTTGTGCCCGGAACACCAATAAGAAACGCACCGATTGCAGAAAAGTCACCGGCGCAAACATTGCCAACGTCAACAACAGAAACGACTTATGGCTCTGCCGCCAGGCGGTGAGCAGCCCGTGGGTGATCTGTGGTTTGCCATCCTCGCCGGTGGCCACCAGGTCCAGGGGCAGCGTTTCTTGCCGGTCGTCGGGTTCCCCTATGGTGATGGTCTGGTTGTCATGGTTGATTTCCAGAACACGCCGGCTTTGCCCGTCTTTTAAGGTGACATGGTCGTGCACGCTCACGCCATTGAGCACGTATGCCAAAGCCGCTACACATACAGCCACGCGTAAAAGCGTGAAAATCCGTTTTCGCGTTTTCTTATCCAATCCTGACGTCCGTTCCGCGCCGTTCTCGGACTTACAACCCCACCGGTTATTCATGCACTAGTATCGACAATCGTAGGGTCTGACAAGTAGGGCGGGTTCCACCCGCCATGCCATGCCAAGAAGGCGGGTGAAACCCGCCCTACAGAAAAAAGTCTGATGTTAAACTGGGGAAACTGGACGATTCGGAGGTAACCGACCGATAATAGATATAACGCGAGCGATGCCTCCTCGTTTCCAACCAGACACGAAACGGAGGAAGGCAAATGAAGACCAACGCCACACGTTGGATAAGGGCGGCTTTGATGGCCCCCCTGTTGGCACTCTACGGAACCGACGGGTGTGCCGCTGACGCACTCAGGTACGCGGCATCCGAACTGGAGGACGTGGCTAACGACATCGACGGCCACGACGACGACCTGGACCTGGGGGATTACCTCACGGATTGGGTCGAGGATTTATAAAATCTCATTCCCGCGCCACCAAGCTACAACCCGGGGGTTGGCGTAAAATCGCGAGTTGACGGAGCAAGGAGGTTCCGTCAACTCGCGTCTTCGTTTATTAAAGGTCCAAAGTCCAAAGTCCAAGGTCCAAAGTCCCGCTGGTTTCCAACTTTGGACTTTGGACCAGGGACTTTGGACTTATTAGCCGGTGCGGTGGGTTTCGCCCGCCTGCGGCGAGTTCCACCCACCCTACGTCCGACTGGCCGCTCCCTTACGGTCGCGGTACTGATTTGAGGAGTTTCGGGAATGATCGAACGACTGTTTCAACTACGCGAACATAACACCACCATCGGACGAGAAGTGCTGGGCGGTGCGGTAACGTTCGTGGCATTGTCCTATATCCTGTTCGTGCAGCCGGTGATCCTGAGTAAGCCGGAGATGGTTACACCAATGGACCACGGCGGGGTTTTCGTAGCTACCTGCGTGTGCAGCGCGTTGGCCTGCATCCTGATGGGGTTGTGGTCGAACCTCCCGGTGGCGTTGGCGCCGGCGATGGGCCACAACGTTTTCTTCGCCCTGACCATCTGCGGAGCGGCGGCGGTGGGAGGGATGGGGTGGTCGTGGCAAGAAGCGCTGGCAGCCAACATGATCGCAGGGGCGATCTTCATTCTTCTAGCCGGTGCCGGCTTGCAGGAGGCACTGATCCGGGGGATTCCCAATTCGCTCAAGTATGCCATCGCCGCCGGGATCGGGTTTCTGATTGCCTTCGTGGGGCTCCAGATGGGCGGAGTGGTGGTGGACAACCCCGCAGTGTACGTGCAGATGGGCAGCCTGAAGAGCCCGGTAGTGTTGCTGACGCTGTTCGGCCTCTTGATTACCGGGATCATGCTGACCTTCAACATCCGGGGGGCGATCCTTTACGGCGTGCTGCTCACTACCGTGGCGGGGCTGATCGCCTCGCACTTCGGGGCTGAATCGTGGGGTTACAGCCTGGTCACCTGGAAAGGGAAGATCGTCAGCAGCGTTCCAGATGCCGGCTCAACAGCCTTTGGGGTATTCGCCGGGTTCAAGCAACTATTCAACGAGAACCCGTGGAGCAAGATTCTGACGATCATCTTCATCTTTTTGATACTGGATATTTTCGATACGGTGGGGACCCTGGTGGGCGTGGCGGAGCGGGCCGGCCTGATGCACAACGGCACCATCCCCCAGGCACAGCCGGCTTTGATGACCGACGGTATTGGGACGGTATGTGGCGCGGCTATGGGCACCAGCACGGTGACCTGCTACGTCGAGTCGGCGGCGGGCATCTCCGCCGGGGCCCGCACCGGGTTGGCAACGGTGGTGACCGGGCTGTTGCTGGGGGGCTCTCTGTTTTTCTACCCGGTGGTGGAGATGGTCGGGGGGGCGGTGGTGGTCGGCGCTCAATCGCTGGGTGCGGTCGCCCCCGAGGGAACACTGGTCTTCTGCCATCCGGTAATCGCCCCGGTTCTGATAATCATCGGTTGCTACATGCTGCCGGTGATTGTCAAGATAAAATGGGATGACATGACTGAGGCACTGCCGGCTTTTCTGACCATCGTGGTGATGCAGTTTGCCCTGAGCATTTCGCACGGTATCGCGTGGGGTTTTGTGTCTTACGTTCTGCTCAAGCTCGTTCGCGGGCGTGTGCGTGAGATTCATCCGTTGGTGGCGGTGTTTGCAGTATTGTTCGTGCTCTTTTTGGCAACCGGGCAGTAGGGCGGGTGGAACCTCGCGAAGCGAGGTG
>JAGLWJ010000598.1 GCA_023133475.1 Phycisphaerae bacterium
GAAGACGTTCATCATGCGATGACGTTGCCTGGCGGTCCTTGCCCGTGCTGGGCGCTGGAAACTCTGTGGGCGCCATGACCCAAGCCCACGGACAAAGCCCGCGGCGAGGCTTTGGCAATTGTTCCAAGCGTATTGGCGCGGGCCTTGTCCGTGCCACCCGTTGACCTGGCCACCCGCCGCTGATGGGCCAAACAAATCAGTCGGTCCGCAGACCCGACCTCTGCCTGACCCAGATCACCGTCGGCGTCTGATCGCCAGCAGCCCGCTCAGGGTCAGCAGGCTTAGCGTAGCGGGCTCAGGAATGGCAACACGGAACCCGATGAACTGGTTTGCTCCTGCCGGACCATCACCCCAGCGGTGTGCGGCGTGAAGGACGTCTGGGTCGTCGTCGTAGGTCCCACCCCGAGTCGTGCGATACAGCAATGTTTCCCAGGGCTCTTCTGTCCACTCATTCAGATTGCCCCCCTGGTCGAACGTGCCGTAGGGGCTGTCGGACGGTTTGGAGGTGTAGGACCCCACATCAATGGGATGGTTGATGACGTCATCGTAGTTTGCAGACCCATTAACCATGTCCGTGCCCGGCGGGTTCTCAGCGGTCGGTGCATTGTTACTTTGCGTTGGATAATCCCAGTAGTTGCTGGTCACACCGTCATTCTTGTGATACGCTGCCTTGTACCACTCGTCCTCGTTCGGGATCACCCACGTGGCGTCCGACTTACGTGTGATCGCCATTAGTTCCGTGGCCGTCATAGCGCCGTTCAGGTAGTACGAGCCGTCCTCAGTCGTGCCAGGGTTCTGTGATCCGGTCGGCTGATCGTTGTACAGCCAGTTGGCAAAGCGTGCCGCATCGCCCCACGAGACCCAGGCCACCGGCCAGTTTGTCCGGCCGGGAGTCGGACTGTAGGTGTAACTGCCGGACGTGCCACCGCGCTGGATGGACATACTTGAGTGGTATAGGTCATAGGAGTCGGTGCCAGCCACCGCGTTGAGGAACTCGGTATATTGACCGACCGTCACCTCGTACTTGCCGATGTCGTACACATCGTCGACTGCACCGCAGATGCGGTTCGGCCCATGGCCGCCATAGCTTTCACCCGACCACTCCCCGGCATTGCCCGGGTTGCCGACGGTGACGGTCGGAATGACCACCTTTGCCTGCGCGCCTGCGCACAAACACACCACTACCACCAGAATGCCTGTCAGTTTGCTCACCATTTCGCCTTCCTCCTCATCGAGACTGACTGGGCGTGCCCCGGGCCGCTACGTGCGGCTCGTACACAAGAGCAAGAACACGCCCAAAAGTACATCGCAGCGCGAGTGCCGCAGGTTTGTGGGCCGCCAGACTCGCCGCGGGTGTCGCGGTGGGACGGACTCAAGCCCCGGGCCGGCCAACGTGCTCGTAACCCGCCGTGCAATCGTGCTGCTGCGTGCTCACAAACTAAGACGGCGCCGCGGACGGAATCTAACAGAATTTTTTGGGGAAGGAAAGCCACACGACCGGCGGCTTTTAGCTGGCGCCCAATAGCTGGCCGCTACAGCTTCGTCATATATAGCGTGTGATCGAAACCAGCAACCCCCGGAGCGTCTTCAGGCCGCGGTGACAGATCATGTAAGTCGCATCTTCGGTCTTGCCGAGGCGCCGCGCGATTTCGGCGAAGGGCACTGCCTCGATGAACCGCCAGCGGATCACGTCTCGCTGAACATCGGGCAGACGCGCCAGGCTCGACATCACCGCTGCCACTGTCTCTGCCTGGGCCACCTCCCGGCTCGGCGTTGCATCGTCGGCCACGAGTTGATGCACGAGATTCGGATACGAAGCGCTGGGTGATGCGCCGTGTGGCACTTCGCGAGCGACGTTGCGTTTCTGACGCCGCAGGGCCCGCTCCACGTCGCGCAGTTGATGGAGGGCGACCGTTTCGAGCCATTTGTAGAAGTGTCCGGTGTTCTCGAACCGCAACGGCGCGCCCGCTGAGCAGGCCTTTGCGTCCGGCTTTCCCGCCGGACCAGGATTCGCGCCGGCCGCGCCGTCTTCCGCAGGCGTGCAAAGCGTCCTGAACGCAACCACATAGGCTTGCTGGAGGATATCGTCCGGATCGACGCGCGTCGCCAGCGCCACGGAGCGGGCCTGTGCGACGGCCCGGTAGAGCGGTTCGTGGCTGAGAACGATGAGTCGTTGCAGCGCGTCGGCGTCGCCGTTGGAAACCCGCTCGGCATCATCCCGGTGCTGCTGTTCGCCCATATCGCCATTCTCATCCATAGCGTCTTATCGTTCCAGTGTGGCACGCTTGGCGGCGGCGGGTGGCATGGTCCACGC
>JAGLWJ010000599.1 GCA_023133475.1 Phycisphaerae bacterium
TCAGTGCCGCGACCGTAAGGGAGCAGCTCTACTTGGATTGGTCGCTCCCTTACGGTCGCGGCACTGGTTTTGGTGGTAGCACCTTATTCGCAAAAAATCTCACCCAAAATGCGCAAATTGTGCGGAAACTCTTGACTACCTGCATGGTTGATGTATGATTGCTAAGGTGTGGTCTTCATCGTTAACATGGGGTGGTTCGCCTCGCCATGAGGGGGAGCTTCTAACTTCCACTTCTTCAGGTGAGTTTTTGATTTGGCAGAGGTGAGCACGTGGCTTATTGCAGTGGTAGTTTATAAGGATTGACGTATGTTCAAATTTCATAGGAAAAATGGCAAAGGCTTTGCGGGGATGGTCTCGGCGGGTTTTACGCTTGTGGAATTGCTGGTGGTCGTTTCGATCATCGCGCTGCTGATAGCGATTTTGCTTCCGTCGTTGCGTAAGGCCCGCGAGCAGGCGAAGCTGGCCACCTGCATGGCGAACTTGACGGGTCTCGCCAAAGCCAGCCTGGTCTACGCGGGCGACGACTCCAACGAGATCATGATCCCGGTGCCGGACACCCGTGTGCTGCCCGATGCCTCCGGTGCCATCGAGTGGGGTGGCAAAGCGGGTAAAGGGCAATCTCGGACAGGGGAGGAAGCTGAATCCATTTTCGGCACCGACGCCTACCGCGGGCCGGCCCACAGACCGCTGAATTCCTCCCTGTATAAGGGCGGTTTCAAGGATTTCAATCCGCCGTTTGGCGGAATTAAAGATCCGGGTCCCGGTTTTGCCAATTTCAAAGCTGATCAGGAACTGGACCTGCCCATCTATCATTGCCCGTCGGACACCGGCTACGCTGGCGGCGGGTTTCTATACACAGCCGGCAGAGAACACACCGACCGCGACGAAGGGGCGTTCAGGGAGGAGATGAGGACCGCTTACGACCACTATGGCACCAGTTATGTAACCAACACTTTCTGGATCGTTGGCGGTATATTCCAGGATCGAATCCGTAGCCAGTCGGTCTACTTGACGCCGCTTTCGCGTATTCCTTCGCCGGCAGCGTCCATTGTCTATCAGGAAGTGCCGTCCCGCTATGCCTGGCTCTGGGGTGATTGGAGTACCGAGGGGCAGTGCGACTATTCCGACCGGGTCGAAGGCAATTTTGTCGAGATTCCCGGTTGGCACCGTAACCCGTTTAATTTTGTCGTGGCGTTTGCGGATGGTCATGCTGCCGCAATCGTGATGAAGGGAACTTACCGTCCCGCTCCCAATCTTGGGGCGGGGAATTATCCCAAGGGCAATTGCGGCGATATGGATCCGTATGATTGCGACCGTTGCGTCACGTTCCGTGGCCCGGGTTGGCAGTTGGATACGCTGCCCGCGGCATCGGTGCTCACGCCCTACTATGCCGATTAACGGCTAAAGTGTGTGCGGATGTCAGTGTAGTTCTTTTGATAGAATGGAGTACCGGAAACGATGGCCGAACAGAACAAAACGGTTACCATCGTCGTGATTGCGGTTTTAGCGGTGGCGGTGATTGGTGTGGGGTCGTACTTTCTCTTTTTTTCCGATTCCGGCGCGCCCATGATCGATCAGCGGCCTCGCGCCCAAAAGCCCCCCCCCGAGCCGCCGGCGTCTGTGAAGAAGGAACCCAAAGCCAGAAAACCACGCGACCGCGACGCGGATGCCAAGAAGAAAGACAGTACAAAGAAGGACAAAACCGAAGATCGAAAGAAAAAGACCGACTCGCCCGAGAAGAAGAAACCACGCCGCGTTCAGCCTCGAGGCGCTCTGCGGTAGTAGTTGCCCTCTTGAGCGTGGGGGTTCTGGTCTGATTTGAACCGATGCCCGTTTCGGAGTTCCGGAGCGGGCATTTTTCTGCAATGATGCGTGCCGTGCTGTAAGGATCATCGCATATGTGCCAATCGCAGGGCAAACCGCTTTGCCTGTCGGTATTCTTCCCGTGCTACAACGAGGAGCCCAACGTGGAACGCACCACGTTGGCAGCCCTGAAAGCCTGCCGGCGGATATCGAGTGATTTCGAGGTGCTCATCGTCAACGACGGGAGCAAGGACCGCACCGGCGAGTTGGCTGACCAACTTGCCGCCCAACACGCCGAGGTGCGTGCCGTCCACAACAATCCGAACCGCGGTTACGGTGGAGCCTTGCAGCGTGGTTTTCGAGAGGCACGCAAGCAGTGGGTATTCTATACCGATGGCGATGGGCAGTTCGATTTCGAGGAGATCGACAAGCTCTTGCCGCTTATGCGGGAATACGACATCGTAAGTGCTTACCGCCTGAACCGGCAGGACCCGCTCATCCGCAAGATCAACGCATTTTGCTGGGGCTGCCTGGTGAACTTGTTGTTTGGGATGCGTATCCGCGACATCGACTGCGCGTTCAAGATATTCCCGCGCAAGCTGTTCGACAAGATCGAGATGAGATCAGAAGGTGCCCTGATCGATACGGAGGTTCTGGCTCGGGCCCGGCGGTTGGGCTATACCATCGGGCAGATTGGGGTCCACCACTATCCGCGTGAAGCCGGCGAGCAGACCGGAGCGAACCTTAAAGTGATCCTGCGTGCGTTTAAGGAGTTGTTTAAGCTATACCGGCAAATCAAACGCTCGGCACCAGGAGCACACCCTTCGCGCTGAGCGGGAGGTAGGGCAGGCTGGCGCGAAGCGTTCGTTTCGGTTATATCTTCGTCGCCTTGCCGGAGGGGCCGGCGGGAATTTATTACCGGAGGTATGACTGATGCTGCTGTTTCGTTCGATTTGATTGTCAAGCACTTCGAGGTCCTCCCCGATCCTCGTCATACGCGCAACCGTCGCCTCCCCCACCGCTAAAGCGATGGGCCACCCGTCCGATCGGGTGGAACGCTTGAAAAACACATCTTGATTTGCTAGTCTGAATCAGTACCGCGACCGTAAGGGAGCGGCCTCATCGAGACGGGCGGCACACCGCTTTGGCCGCTCCCTTACGGTCACGGCACTGATTTCCACTCAGATAAGGAGGGCAATAATGTGTTGCATCTGTTCACGTGGGATATTCGGGCGAATTGCTCTTTTGATCGGCCTTTTCGCCGGGGTTTCGTTGTTGCAGGCAGACTTCATCACCATTTTTAGTGAAGACTGGGAGAGTGAGGTTGTCGGCGACAACGCCGATCAGTTGGCTAACTGGCAATATGAACCCGCCTACGGCAACGGTCTTCCTTCGGATGCGGTGATTCTGACCGACGCCGTCTGGCCGTTTGGCAAGTTTCTTTGCATTGACCCGCCGAATGGTTATGGGCCTGATGCCTCCATGGGCATTCACACCAGCGGCGCATCTTTCCTCACCGCCACGCCGGGGAAAATTTTGTCGATCAAGTCCAAAATTGCGTTGAATCCCGGGGAGGGTGGCGGTGCGGGCGTCATTGGTTTTGCCCAGTCCGTTCATCCGCTGTACGGATATGGACTTGCCGTGAGTAGATCGCTCAACGAGCAAGATGGGTTTGATACGCTCCTGGAGATATTCGAGTTCAACGGCGATCTCACCGGCATGGGCTACGGATACCAAATTGTTTCGATCGACCCCACTGACAACACCAACGTCCACACCTTCGAGTTGCAGGCCGCCATCTTGCCGGATTCGATCGACCTCGATGTTTATTGGGACGACACCCTCGTTCCCCAGTTGAACCATAGCGACACAACACCGGTTGACTTCGGCAGTGGTGTAATTTTCTCTCTGGCCACCAACATAGGGCAACAGGCATTCTTTGACGATTTCGTGGCGGCTGACGATTTCCTGGATTGGCCTGACCTGGAGGGCAGCGATTTGGATATTCCGCCCGAAGGCGACGCCGGTGGGCAAATTGCCGTCGGCTGGCGTGTTGCCAATGTGGGTGATGGCTGGGCTGATGAGGCGTGGGTTGATTGCCTCTGGGCTTCTTACGATGAGGCTGTCGGTGACGATTTGCCTCTGGGATGTTTCCCACGTTTGAACACTCTTGGGCCTGACGACTGGTACGAACAGGATAACGTCGAGGTCTATATCCCCCTGGTGCCCGAGGGCGACTACTGGGTGATCCTCAAGGTCAACGACGGCGGGATTCAGTACGAACTTAACGAAGCCAACAACATCGTCATCGCCGGCCCCATCACCATCCACAACGCCAATTTGGCCATCAGTGACGTATCGATACCACCCGAAGGCCATGTGGGAGAACCGTTGGAGATTCACTGGACGGTGACGAATACCGGTGATGCCCCCACGGTCGGCTCTTGGGAAGATTGCGGCTTTTTGTCCTATGACGACGAGGTTGGCGACGACGAACCCCTGGGTTGCCTGGAGCGACCTTTTGGGCTGGGCATAAGCGAATCCTACGATCGAATTGCTCAGGGCTGGGTCCCGGATGTGCCCGAGGGGGATTATTGGGTCATCGTCCATTGCGACAACGCCGACATTCTGCCCGAGACCGACGAAGGGGACAACATCGCCATTGTAGGCCCGATCCCTATTTACGAACGGCTATGTGCCGATCTGGAACCGAGTGACGTCAATGTCCCGCCCGACCCGGTGGTTGCCGGTGGGCCGGCTGTCGTGGATTGGGTGGTCACCAACATCGGCAACGTCCCCACGAACACGCCCTACTGGTTCGATCGCATCTATCTCTCATCGGATTCTGTTCTCAGCGGTGACGATCGCATCATCGAGCCCGACATTATCAACCCGATGGCCTTGAATTCCAATGGCGCCTATGACGACGCTTACTGGCAGATAGTGGAGTTCACTGTCCCCGATGATCTGGTGGGTGATTACTTTGTCATCATCGAGACGGACGCATCGGAGATGCTCAGCGAGTGTGATGAGGGCAACAACGTCGTCGTTTCCGACACGACCATGCACATCGAGCAACTCGTAGGGCCTATCCTGGCCATGACCAACTGCGAGGTGGACGAGCCCAATCCCTGGCGTGGGGACCCCGTCACGGTCACCTGGACTGTCACCAATATCGGTGAGATGCCCACCGGATGGATCACTCTTGATCACGCTATCGCCCTTTCTTCCGACGATATCATCGACCCGCCACCGGACGGTGATGAGGTCTACTGGCACGTGATCGCTCCTTACCTGTATCTTGATCCTCTGGGCACCAGTGACGAGATCAGCGTCGAAGTCCATCTGCCGTGGGACGTGTGGGGGCATTATTTCCTTATCGTTTGGCCTGATCCCCATCTGGACCTTGACATGGACCGCTCGCCGTGTGCGGTGCCCATCAACATCCAGCCTGGCATCCCGTCGGATTTGGAGGTCGAGGATATCTCTTTGCCCGCCGAGGCATTCTCCGGGCAGCCTGTTGACATCACCTGGACTATTCGCAACGTTGCCGTCGAGCCCACGCACGCCTCCTGGTGGGCTGATGATGTATATCTCTCACGCGACGATAGCCTGGAGACTACCGCCGACAACCACCTTCTGGGGACTTCCCCACACGTCGGCGACCTGAACTTCGAGGAGAGCTATGTAGGGCCTGAACTCGGCGAGGTGGTTCTGCCCGATGATGCCGATGGCCTCTACTATCTCATCGTCCACACCGACACCGACAACAGGGTGTACGAGGGCTCCTGGGAAGACAACAACGTTTTCTCCGCAGGCCCGTTTGATGTCACCTACGCCCCACCGGATTTGGTGGTGGACAGCATTGCCGTGCTGCAAAATGACGTACCGGTCAGTTCCGTCCACTCCGGCGAATCGGTCACTGTGGAGTGGACCGTTGTTAACGACGGTGATGGCTGCACTTCCAAGGACGCCTGGTCGGACCGCATCTACCTCTCCACCGACCATCAGCTTCACATCGGGCTGGACCTGGAGTTGGATACGAAGTCGCATTCGGGCATCCTCGGCCCGGAGGGCTATTATACTGTCTCCCGGGAGGTCACGATTCCGATCGAGTTTCACGGGTCGGATGTGTATATTTTCGTGTGCACCGACTATGCCAAGCAAGTCTATGAGGGCGACGACGGCAACAACTGCGAGCACGGCTACGGCTTTGAGGTGGTCTGGGCTCCCCCGGATTTGTTGGTGCAGGCTGTCGAGGTTAAGCAGGACGGCATTGCCGTGGAGACCGTTTCCTCCGGGTCCCCAATCACGGTGGAATGGTCCGTACTCAATAATGACATCGGCACGACTCCGGTGAATTCCTGGTTCGACCGCGTTTATCTCTCGGACGACGTCTGGCTGGACGGTTCGGATT
>JAGLWJ010000006.1 GCA_023133475.1 Phycisphaerae bacterium
CGCTAAAGCGGTGGGCCACCCATCAGCGGTAGGCTGCCCATCCAGGAATATGTCTTTGCGGTTACGAACTAGTGCACTAAGCCGTGAGATGTCCTGCCACATGTGGTCAATCTGCCGGCGAACCTCCGCCTCCGCCTCAGTCAGCGACATGCCTGGGTCCGTCGAAGTGCGTAGCCGCCGGGCCTGCCGGCGGAGGTGGGCCGGCTTCATCGCCAAAACCCCGTAATGCACCGCGATTTCCCAGCAGGGGTGATCGGCAGCCAACTCGACCCCCGAGCGATCCAAAATACGCCCACGCACGAAGGGCACCATATGCCTGGGGCACAACAGGGCTTCGTCTGCCTGCTTGCGGAACTCCGCGCCACGCACGATCTGCAAGTCGATCAGCCGAACCACAATGACCAGCAAAGCCAACCCAAACACACCCAGCACGATTTTGAGACGTGTTTCAAACATGCCGGGTCCTTGAGCCGCGCCGCGTATGATAGCTACGCCGAGGTGCCCCGACTCCCAGCAAGCGGGGGAACTTCAGCAGTGCATAGTGCAACAAGGGTGCCCAGGCAGCGGTATACCCAGCCGCAAGCAGAATCCCACCACCAACCGCCGGAACCCCACCACCAACCACACCCACCGCAACAGCCCGGTAAATCGTCGTCACCACCCCGATGATCGCCGCACACACGAAGGTGAGCATAAAATGGGTGAGCGGGTTGTCGCGGAAAAAGTGTTCACGGGTCGCGTAAATCGCCAACGCCGAAGCCCCATAGCAGGCGGAGATGAGCCCAAAACGCTCGATTGACATGATATCAACCGCCGCACCCAGCACCCACGCACCAAACAGCCCGTCCATCGAGCGGGTATGCAGAGCGAAGAAAACTGCCAACACAAGCATCCAGTCCGGCCGGGCGCCGCGCACCTCCAACCGCCACGCTATGGTGGTTTGCAGCGTCAGCACGACAACCGCACAAATCGCAAACCCAAACCATCTCATGCTTTCGATCCCTGTGGTTGGGCCGGGTGCGGTGGCTTCGACGTGGCGAAACCACAGGCTTCCAGCCGGCACAGTGTATCACAGGCTTCCAGTGAGCAGTAGGGCAGGTTGAAAACCTGCCGCAATAAGCATGGGTGGCCCATGGCTTTAGCCGTGGGGGACACGAATCCAAGCGGTAAATATTCAGTAACCCCACATGTGGGATAGCGTGGGTTTCGTAGCGGCAGTCTTGCGCTAGGCCCGGCATTTATGCCGGGTATTGGAGTGGTTGCCTTTACACCCCCCCGTTCCGCCCCGCCGCCGAAGGCGGCGGGGCGGAACGGGGGGGATTCTTCATTCGGCCTTCTCACCCGGCATAAATGCCGGGCCTAGCGCGACAGCTTGCCCTCGTAGGGCAGTTTACGGCTTTGCGGGCGGTGCGCCACTGGTGGAGATAAGCCCATCGCCCGGGGCTGGCGAGGCGTCCTCTGCGGTGGAACCCAAAATCTTCTTGCGATGATGGGCAGGGGCGTTGGCCAACCGCCACTGGTCATCCTCTTTGACGATCAGCAGGACAAGTTCTTTTTGCGGCTCGGGCACCGTATCGTCGAATTCGGCGCGGACATGGAGAGAGTAGAGGTATTGCCCCTTGGAGGTTTTCATCTTCTGCAAAGCCAGCACCCGTAACTTTTGCAGCGCATTCCAGCCGCGCTGGAATTCCTGCCGCGGGAACGGGTCCTCACGAACCGTCCACAGTAGGCGGAACTTCTCGTAATCGCCTTTGACGCAGGTTTCGATAACCTGGCCCACGAATTGATTGACCACCGGGTCGTCAGCGTGCATCTCGGGCGGGAAATCGATAAGGGATTCGTCAATCACCGGCGGTGGCAGCCTAGCCGGCGGCTGGGGCTTGCGCTCGCAGGCACCGATCCCAGCCGCGATTAGACAGGCAAGAGCGAGTCTCGCCCCACACCGACATAGTATGTTGGGTTTCGCAATCATGTGGTGTCGCGTCCTCGTTGAAAACCGCAAGATCATATCCCACCCCGCACCCTGCGCCAAACCCCCGTAGGGCGGGTTCCACCCGCCGCCAGCCAACTTGAATGGTGCGTCAAGGGATACCCCCCCTACGCGGCTTATGCTCCGGGATCGGATCAGTGGGCACCCGGTGCCACAAAAAATGGTCACACCCCTTGCTGGGTAGGTGCTTCTTCGGGACTATGCGTCAGGATCATTACGACTGTCGCCTCGGGAAAAGTGGTGGAGGATATGCGGAGAGCTTGCATAATCTGGCTTGTGTCTGGAGTGGCGTGCATGCTGCTCGGCATTTCAGTGCGTTGGTTGTTCCCTGATGCAATTTGGGTACTGAGAGGCCCAACTGATACGCACTTCTTGTGGATGGACGCAGGCGGTGGTTTGAGGCGTGCGGGCTCCTGGCTGCTGTTCCTCGCAGTGCTCGGCTTTTGTCGTCTCCGGAAGGTTCCCGGAAGATGGACCAAACGAAGAGCGAGGTTGTCCATCGGTCTTGCTGCCGGAGTTATGCATGCGCTCGTGGCGTGGCAACTTGCTAGAGGGTTATTTGCATTTGTCATTCTGACATTGAGGTACTTCGCATGGATGAAAGGCATACAAACCTCCCCTATCTCCGCTGACGTGTATGGGTATGCCAGGATCGTCATATCGGGGCTTGCGATGGGGGCGGCGGCATTTATCTTCTGGGTTCTCTGGCGGCGACATAATAGGTATGCCACAGAGGCAGATAATGCTCCGAGATGTGAAGAGTGTGGCTACAATCTTACTGGAAACACCTCCGGCCTTTGCCCAGAGTGTGGTCACGCAATTACCACACAACAGGACGGGAAGCCGCAGATAGATGTCTTTCGATCACAGTAAGGACGATGGGTGGCCCATGGCTTTAGGGGCTGTCGATAAAGTCGTATCGCACGGGTGCCCCACCCTCTCTGAGGGTGGGGGACGGATTTGAATGCCGGCGATTGATTCGAATGGCGATGCCACGACGAATTCAGTCCCCCACCCCTGGAAGGGGCGGGGCACCCATGCACCCGTGTCGCACCCAAGAAGGCGGGTGGAACCCGCCCTACGCTTTGGACAAAACGGCGGGCATGAGAGCATACAACGCCTCAAACACCTCAGCCTGGCGACGAGTGAACAGGAAATGCAGATCGGTGGCGGCGGTTTTGGATGAACCGAGCACGATGAATTCGCGGTCACCCAATTGGCCAATCAACACCCGGGCATCAAAGGCAAAACCCTGCTTGGGGATGACCAAAGCCAACCGTATCGGCTTTGTGTGGACCGGTTCCATGGTTTTGAGGATGGGGCTTGCGTCAGAGTGGCAGGAGGTCAGCTCGCATCCGAGCCTGCCCTTGAAGTAGCGCACGTGCAACACCTCACGATCTTGTGGGTCTTCGATTCGGGAGACCAGGAGAGGGTGACCAGCCAGAAGGTCCCGGCGGATCACACGTCCCCAGACCCGGTTTTCGAGGGTTTTCAAGACCCCACCAGCCGCACATTCATTAACATACGTGACGCGGTTCAAAGGGAGGGGCATTGTGCGGTTTCGCTCCAACCGCACGATGGCTCCGACGTGGTCCGGGCGCTCGTTGACGGTGAGCTTGCCGGGCTCCAGCACATAGTTGCACAGGTATCCCTTGCACGTCTCGGGCATGGACTCGCCATAGATGGAGCAACCGCTCGCACACAACCGCGGGCACGGTTTCCCATCAGCCAAAACGAGATCGGGGTCGTTAATGGTTAAGGCTGTGCAGCAGGCTGTACAGCCGTCACAGGGGCGCCGATTCGACCGTGGCGTGCCGGTCTGGTGGCGCATCCCGACCGGCAAGCCTGCGGCAGTTCCGCCCCGGGGCATTGTGTTCGGCTTACCACCACAGCAGTGCTTGTATTTCCTGCCGCTACCGCACGGGCATGGGCTGTTTATTTTAGGGTTCATCGTCGGACTGCTCCTCCAGGAGAGCGTTCTCGGATATCCCCGGGTCGGTTGGGGAAGGCGAAACCTCGTGTATGTATCGGTTATCGAGCTGCGGGAAAGCTGTTGTGCACGGGTGCCCCACCATGGGAAAAGCGGTGAACATTCAGTGAACCCGTGAGGAAGAGGCAAGAGGCAACGAGGCAACAAAGCAACAAGGCAACGAGGCATCTGCGGATCCGAGCCCGGAGCGCAAACGACGGGGCGACCCAGGGCAATCGCATCTAACCCGGATATTTCACCGCGGAGCACGCAGAGAATGGAGAAAATTGAAAATGAAAAATTGAAAATGGGGGGATGGGAGACATTGTCGTTGGGCACACTCCCTTCTTCTCTTCTCTTCTCTGCGTTCATTAAAAATGCGGGTCAGCGGCGACAAGTCC
>JAGLWJ010000060.1 GCA_023133475.1 Phycisphaerae bacterium
CGGCACCGGATTGGCATTCACCGTAATGTCGATGCTATCGCTGCCATCGCACCCGGTTGCGTCGGTCACCGTCACACTGTACGTGCCGGCGGTGGTCACGCTAATGGTCCGCGTGGTCTGCCCGCCCGGTGCCCACAGATAGGTGCTGAATGGGCCTGCATCGAGCGTCACCGTCGTGCCGTCGCAGACTTCCGCCCCGGGAGTGGCGATGATCGTCGGCATCAGGTTGGGGTTCACGCTGATGTCGATGCTGTCATTCCCGGTGCAGCCGCCGGCATTGGTTACCGTCACGCTGTATGTCCCAGTAGTGATGACATCGATGGTTTGGGTAGTCTCACCGGTTGACCACAGGTAGTCGGCATAGGCCCCGGCATCGAGTGTCACCGTCGTGCCGTCGCAAACGGTGACGCCCGGCGATGCGGTGATCGTAGGCGTCGGGTTGGGGTTCACCGTAACGTTCATGCTGTCGCTGCCGGTGCAGCCATTGGCATTCTCCACGGTGACACTATAGATCGCGCTTGTGGTCACATTGATAGTCTGAGTGGTGGCACCTGTGGACCACGAGTAGCTCGAATATCCGGCTCCGGCATCCAGCGTCACCGTCGTGCCTTCGCACACGTCGGCACCCGGCGTCGCCAATATGCCTGGCGTCGGGTTGGCGTTCACGGTGATATCGATGCTGTCATTACCGGTGCAACTCTGGGCGTTGGTCACCGTCACACTGTAGGTGCCGGTGGAGGTTACGCCGATTGTCCGGGTAGTCTGCCCGCCCGGTGCCCACAGGTAGCTGCTGAAGCCCGCTCCGGCATTCAGCGTCACCGTCGTGCCCTCGCAAACCGTCGTGCCCGGAATAGCCAATATCCCCGGCACCGGATTGGCGTTCACGGTGACGTCTACGTCATCGCTACCCTCGCACCCGCCGGCATTGGCCACCGTCACACGGTAATGACCGCTGGCTGTCACGTCGATCGTCTGGGTGGTCTGCCCGCCCGGTGCCCACAGATAGCTGGTAAAGCCCGCCCCGGCATCGAGGGTTACCGTCGTGCCGTCGCAAACCTCCGTCCCGGGAGCGGCGATGATTGCCGGCACCGGGTTCGCATTCACCGTGATGTCGATGCTGTCGTTGCCATCACAGCCGGTTGCGTCGGTCACCGTCACGCTGTACGTGCCGCCGGTGGTCACGGCAATGGTCCGCGTGGTCTGCCCACCCGGTGCCCACAGATAGGTGCTGAATGGGCCTGCATCGAGCGTCACCGTCGTGCCGTCGCAGACGTCCGCCCCAGGAGTTGCGGTGATCGTCGGCATCAGGTTGGGGTTCACGCTGATATCGATACTGTCATTCCCGGTGCAACCGCCGGCATCGGTCACCGTCACGTCGTATGTCCCAGTGGTGGTGACCTCGATGGTCCGGGTCGTTTCCCCGGTTGACCACAAGTAGCTGGAGTGCCCGGCTCCGGCGTCCAACGTCACGATCGTGCCGTCGCAAACGGTGACGCCCGGCGACGCAACGATAGTAGGTGTCGGGTTCGGGTTCACCGTAATGGTGATGCTGTCGCTGCCGGTGCATCCGCCGGCATTCATCACGGTGACACTATAGATCGCGCTTGTGGTCACATTGATGGTCTGCGTGGTGGCACCTGTGGACCATGAGTAGCTGGAGTGCCCGGCCCCGGCGTCCAGCGTCACCGTCGTGCCTTCGCAAACGGTGGCACCTGGTGTCGCTAAAATACTGGGGGTTGGGTTAGGATTCACCGTAATATCAATATCGTCGGTGCCCTCGCATCCGTTGATATCGGTGACCGTCACACTGTACGTGCCGCTGGTAGTTACACTGATCTGCCGGGTGATTGCCCCGGTTGACCACAAATAGCTTTGATACCCACCACCGGCGTCCAGGGTCACCGAAGTGCCGTCGCACACCGTTTCGCCCGGAATGGCCACGATGGTTGGCTGAAGGGCGCTGCTCACCGTGATGAGAATGTTGTCTACGCCCTGGCATCCGTTTGCACTCGTCACCGTTACGCTATATGTCCCGCCCGTCGTAACGTCGATCGTTTGCGTCGTCTCACCGGTTGACCACAGGTAGCTTGGATATACGCCAGCATCCAGTGTCACCGTGGCGCCATCACAAACCGCCTCCGCCGGGCTGGCTGAGATTATTGGTGTCGGGTTGGGTTCCACCGTAACCACCACGTCAACGGCGTTCACCTCGCATCCGTTCGCGCTGGTCACGGTTACATCCAGGAGCAACGAAGGGCCGGGGCCGGCAGCGTAGGTGACTGTCGGCAGGGTATTGCTGCCGATGATCGCACCGCCGTTGACAGACCAGAAGTAAGAAGCCCCAAGCCCGGCATCAGGCACTTCCGCCGTGTTGCCCATCGAATTGGCACAGACCGAAGCGTCGGCGGTGATCGTCGCATCCGGCGCGGGATTCACCGTAACCAACGTGTTGCCGGTTGCCTCGCATCCGAATCCGCTGGTGATCTCCACAGTGAGTTCTACCGTAGCCCCAGTGCCGGCGGCGTAGGTAATAAGTCGTGCTCCCTGGCCGTTCTCGATCGTTCCGCCAACTATCGTCCACTCATAAACCGCCCCGGTCCCGGCATTGGGCACCGAAGCCGAGTTCCCCGTCGCCCCCGCACAAACGGCTGCGTCGGTGGTAATAGTTGCGTCCGGGTTTGCATTCACCGTGACGTCCTTGGTGCCGGAACTCCAGCAACCATGGGCGTTGGTCACCGTCACCTCCAGCGCAACGGGGCCGATTGCCCCGGCATCAAAGGTGATCGTGTTGACTCCATTGGTGCTGACCGGGGTTCCGTCCACCGTCCAGTCGTAGGTCGCCCCAAGACCCGCATAGAGCACCGCGGCGGTGTTGCCCGTCGAATTGGGGCAAACCGGATCAGCGAAGATCATGGCGTCGGGGTCCGGCGACACGGTGATGTTGACGTCCTTACTGTCGGTGCTGCCGCCCTGCTCGGTCACCGTCACGCGAATCGTGCGGGTGAGTGCGGTGCTTTGTGGCGCGGTGTATTCGGCGCTGCCCCCCATCTCCACCAAGGCCTCCTCTTCACTTGCCAGCAGGGTTCCTCCGACAACTTCCCAGATGAACTGGTTGCCGCCGCTGCCGCCGGTGGGATTGGCATTGATGGTCACGTTCTGGCCCAGGCACGGTGTCGAGGTGGTGCCGTTGGTGTTTATGATCTCGGGGGCAAGGCTGATGGTGCCGGTTCCGCCGCTTCCGCCGCTTCCGCTGGAGACGATCTCCAGCGAGAAGCTGTCGGTCGCCTTTGCCCCGACAGCGTCAAGCACCCGCACCACGATACTGTCGATCTTCTGCTGGGGCGGGGCGGTATAAGTTCGGGCTACCTCGACCAGGTCCAGCCCGTCGGTGGCTGGATCGCCCGCGTTGCAGGTGCAGTTGGTCAGGTCTTTGGCGCCGCCTTGGCCTTTGATAGGCCCGCAACCCGTATCTCCACCGCCCAGCGTGCCCTCGTCGGAACCGAAACAAACCGTATAAGGCGGGGTCCCGCCGATGATCGTCGCCGTCATCTGGCTGGTGCTTCCGGGCTTGACGCTGGGGCCTTGGGCACTGGCCATCGTTACGCTGAGATTCTCGGGCGATGCAACGATCAGCGGGATGGTGGTGCTGGTCGTATCCCCGAGTTGGTCTTCGATCTCGACGGTCACTGACTCGCTGCCGGCTTCGTCCGGTGGGGCGATGTAACATACCTCGCAGGTTTCCTCGCCGGTGCAGGTCACCTGTGCACTGCCGGTGAGGGTGCTGATGTCGTCGGGGCACGGACCCAGGACGAGTTGTGCACCCATATTCTCGGAAGTTCTGAAGGTAATGTCGTAGGGTGACTCGCCGCCCTCGCCGTTGGCGGTCAGGGTGACAGCCTTGCCCGGTGCCACCGTGGTGCTTTCGCTCGAAGAGATCACGCTAAGCTGGGCATCGGGGGCCACGGTCACCGTGATGGTCTCGGTGACGCGGTTGCCGGCGGCGTCCCAGACCTCGGCGGTGAAGATCACCGGGCCAAATGCCACCGGAGCCCGATAAGTCACCAACGACGCGGTGACGGCATCACCCTCAGTCAGGTTGTCGGCGGTGAGTTCGCCGAGCCCCTCAGCCCCCAGTGCGATGGAGTTGAACGTCCAGTTTATGCAATAGGGCGGGTTCTCGTCCGGCGGAACCACTGCCCCCGGGCGTTCACACGACGCTCGATTGGTGGGGGAATCATCGGTGAACGGGTTACCGGCGCTGATGTTGGCGGTCAGCTCGACGCTTTTTCCGGGTGGCACCCGGGTCTTGGCTGCTGAAATCGTCGCCGCTAACGACCCTTCCGGGCGAACCACCGTGATGGACAGGCTCTGGTTGTCGCTAATGCCGGCTGCGTCGGTGGCGGTTGCCGTGATGGTGACCCGTCGCCCGGTGGGGCCTGGGTCGCCTGTCGCCGTCAGCTCGAGCCGGCTACCGGTTACAATTCTCTCCCCGTTCGTGTTGACGGTGAAAATTTCCTGGGCGGTGCCGACCGAAAGCAGGCCCGCAGGGGCATCGACGTCCCACGCAAATGCGGCTGGTGTCGAGGACCGGGCGGTCAACGTAGCGCGGTTCTCCCGATCGTCACCGCGGATCAGGGTGGAGCGCGTGGACGACAGGAAAACGGTAACGGGCCCCAGGAGCGGTTGACCACTATCAGGCCCATCACCGGTCGGGCGGATCGGGTCACCCGCCGGCGCATTGACCTTGCCTCCGCCAACTCCACCGAGGTTAGTATTGCAACCGACCACACAGAGGCAAACCACCAGGATTAAACAAGATACTTTCCTCATTTTCCCCGTCTCCTTCTTCTCCGCGCCCTTGGATGCCAAGTTGAATTTGCGCAAAAGCATGACCGCCTCCCACTCTGCCCCAATGCTTGAAGCCGGCAAACAACTTACCTTAACTTATCAACTCATCTTCTCGGTTTCGTTCCCGCCAGGCTGATAAGCTGCAAGGATTGCGGGTTAAAGCGAATCCCCGCAGCAGTGCCCGGGTTGCCTATGATTCTGGTGCGCATCAGGCGTTGGCCTACCACCGCGTTGCCCGGGTTCCTGCTCGTCGCCAACGCCAACCCAACGTTACCAGCCGATGAGACGCCCAGAGCCGTCCCGGTTAGAACCACCGCAACACGCGGGGTGGACACCATCACCGTGGACCGTGGTTGATCGAACAAGTCTTGCCCACCTATATCCGCACTGAATACACGGGCCACACCACGAATCTTTCCAAGAGCCGGAATAAGATCGCCTTCTTCGGCACGCTCGACCCACTGCTCGCCCTTTTTCAGCCCGAAAGCGTAGAGCGTCTCGCGCATCTGAGCGGTGGACTGCGAAACAGATATCGCGTCGGCCACCAGTGCCTCCGGCGTCTTCGTGGAGAATCGCTGCCCCACCGGGATTGCCATACCGCCCGGGGCGATTAGCCGGCCTTGATTATCGACCAGCACCTGCCCGGGATGCCCGCTGAAGTAGACCACCTCGCCTTGCGAAACGGCTACCGTGACCTCCTGCTCACCGGCTTCGATGAGGAACGTGCCCTCACGCGACAACACATAACCCGGAGCGCTTTCCGGCCCCAGGGCGACCAGCAACCACTGCCCATCGCCCGGCTTCTGCACCACAAGCATTCGGCCTTGCACCAAGGCCAGGCCCAGGGGCACATGCCGTGCCAGCGCGGGTATCTTGATGAACTTCAGTTCAGACCGGCTACTGCGATCGCCGAGGTGAAGCACCGTGTCATACCCGGGCAGCATCAGAGCCGCCGTCCCGCCGAGGGCGGTGGTGATGCTCTGACCCGCGGTAAGCCGGTTCTCCTGCAAGTCCTTCCACGCGGCAACCTCGAAAACCCTTCCATCATCACCGGAAGCCGGACCCCAACCCAAAGCCGTCACCACCGCATGAGCTTCCTGTGGGCCTTGGGCTGTCGCAACAGAGCCGACCAACGCCGTCACCAAAACGACTACAGAAACCACAATCGCAACCCTATACCGAAACATCTGGCACCTCACGCCGGTCTAATTATAGGTGAACACGAACGTAACGCCGTATACCACCCGGTCATACTCGAAGATGGCGGTTCCAAGCCGGTCCACCACATTGCTGTCGTCCAGTGTCCAGGTGGCTCCCCCACGCACCGTCATCAGCACGCGGTCCATCTCCAATTCATACCTGTTGCCCAATTCGCCACCCTGCAATACGAATGTCCGCGATATCCCGACAGTGTAGCGCTGGATAAAGTCCCGCCTCCCCCGTCGATGATAATCCACCCGGCTGCCGTGGGAATAGTCCTGCCACTCGAACTCCAACGCGGTGTCGAACAGCAGCCCGTAAGGCAAGGGCACCTGAGCACCGCACATCAGGATAAGGGCTTTCTGATCGAATTCGTCTCCCTCGGTCGAGTCCCATTCATACGCCGCCCCGATAAAGGGCGTCAGATAACGGTTCGGATGGTCGGGGTCGTCCTGGCTCAGCGCTGCGTCGCCGGGCAGGCCCCAAGGCTCCAGACCCAACGATGTGTAGACCTCGGTCATATTAACCGTCTCAAGACTCTGCACGAAGCCCAACCGGCAGTACACCCCGTCACGATCGTAGCGACGATCTGTCAGCGGCTCCCGATAATCACGGATCGAGTAGATGAAATACGCCTCCGTGATGGCACGCCGATTGAGCGAGAACAGGCGAATGGTCGGGGTGATGGACTGAATCTCCACGAAGGCATCTCTGCCCAGCAGAGCGAAGTCGTAATCATATTGCAGGCTCACCCGCAACGGCCCAAACCCATCTCGTTCCGGCACCACCTCATACTGAAGAGCGACACTCCCCCCGTAGTTTTGCTCGTCAAACTCGTCGATGTGGCCATGCCACAGCTGCCGGACCCGACCCTGGACTCCCAGGGTCCAGCGCTCCAGGCGGCTGTCGAACCTCCCCATATCAACAATATAGTCCAGGGCACAGCCCAAAGTAAAGCCGAAATCATCTTCATTTGGGATACCCCGCGGCAAATCGGTTCTTTCGCCCAATAATACCACGTTGGTGTCATAGTTTGCCCCGGTGTAGACCGATAACTGGAAATCGTTGCGGAACCTCGCGGCAAGTTTAGCCTCCTCAAAACGCTTGAGGGCCTTCCGCTGGTTTGCGATAATCTCCGGGATCACGTCCCAACTTCGAGAGACCGGTTCGCCGTCCACGATGTCGGTATCCAACTCGCCGGCCAGGTTCAGGTGACGATGGGCCTCAGCAAATGCCGTCCCGCGCTTCTCCATCTCGATCTCGTGCTTGCCCTGCTCGGTCTGGATAAGCCCCAGATACAGTTCCGCATAGCTACGCCACTGCTTGGGAGTCTCGCTGGAGGCGGTCAACTCCAACATCAGCTCCTGTGCCTGCTCCAGACGCTCGGGGAAATACTCCGGCGTCTCGTTCCTGGTGCGGCGAGGGACCGCCTGACGAAAACGGACCACACCCAAAAAGAAGTTGATCCGCACCATATCCGCACCACCAGGATGAGCCTCTCGATAGGCCTCCAATACCTCGGCGGCACGCTGTAGGTTGCTCGCGGCAGCCTGACGCAACTGCCCCGGCGACTTCCTCACTCGCCCGACGACGTTCCCCTCCTTGATGGCCAAGGCACGGAACTCGTCAATACGGGCAATCTTGGTGAGCGTGATCATCTCCAGCAGCGCCTCGACTGCGGACGGCGACTCCAACAGCTTCACCAACTCCTGCACGTCACCGAGCATGTGTTGATAGTTCGCCCGTTCGCGGTCGGCAGCCTCTTGAATCCGGGCGTTGGCCTCGCTACGCTCTTGCTCAAGTGCCTCTTTAGGATACCCCTCGTATTCATCGAGACGGTCCAGAATCCCATAAAGATATACCCACTCCGCCCCGCGAATCAGCCGCTCCGACGCAGGCAGTGACGGGTCTTCCCGTTGCTCATCGAGTTCGGCGAGTTTCTGCTCTGCCTCCTCGCGCCTGGATTCGTCCTCGAGAAGCCTGGACACCTCGACCAGCATATCACGGCCTGAACGCTGGTTGAGCTTGGTTTCTCGTTCGATCAGGGCGATCCACCCGTACGACAACGCGCGAAACAAACGAGCCACCGTGTTGTCCGGCTCTTGCTCGAGCACTGTGCTGAACCGCTCGATGGCGGCGAGGTAATGAGTCGGGGATTCTTTCTCGAGCTCCCCTTGCAGGTATTCGTGGATACCCTCGTTGAGGTTGATGAGCACCTCGGGTGAGGAGGGCTCCTGAGCATATCCGGGTATCCCGCCGACGAGCAGGATCATTAAAGTGAAAATCCACTGAAAGCTGGAAACTCTCATGCCCCAATATCTCCGCGCTGCCGGTGCGGCTGGCAGCAATCTTTTACTGCGCGCCTGCCCCGGCTTGACCTTCTGAGACTAGTTCTGACTTTCGCTTTGGGCCTGCTCAATCGTGGCGACTTCAAGCAGGCTTGCCAGCGTGGTCACACTCGTGCGGATCACTGCCGAGGTCAGGAAATCCTGGAACTGCAGTGTAGTCACCCCGCAGGGGCCGGCGAACAGACACCCGCACGCCAGCACCGCGCCCATGGCCAAACGCCGCAATCTTCTTTGATTCATCGTTTGCACGTCCTTTCACCATCGCGCCCTACAGGGCCGCCGCCGCGTTCTCCAGCAGAAAAATAGCCAGGTCCGACCCAAACGAAAGTGCCGTGCGAAGCCTCACGTCCGGGTCGTCAAAAATACACCCTTGCATGGCAAGAGCCCCTGCGGGGAACAACCAGATAAACAATCTTCCTAATCGTTTTTGCATGGATTCACCGTGTAAAATCGTGACCTTCGCGTGGGAATGTTGGTCTGCACACCTGTCATCCAAACAATCCCCGCACAAAACCACTAGATTACGAACACGCCGACACCGACGCGCCAAAGCCCACTATCCTCTCCAGCCAATCCCCAGCCCGATTTCTCCGCCAAACCAGTCTCACCAGTTTAACGATGACAGCGCAAACCACCCGCCTCAAGGGCACACACTACTGCACCACACTCCAAAAACCAGCCGTTTGCTGACAACGCATTGTAGCATTGAACGTTACGAATGTGGCGCTGTCAAGGCGCTTTTTCGCAGTCGCTCCCTCACGGTCGCGGTACTGAAGTAGGACGGGTTCCACCCGCCGCTTGCGTGGCCATGCCACACGATGTTTGGCGTTGGGTGCCATGCCCACGCTTG
>JAGLWJ010000600.1 GCA_023133475.1 Phycisphaerae bacterium
TTCAATTTTCAATTTTCAATTTCCTAGTGCGGTTGAGGTACGCTTCTGCTTCGGGCAGCACTCGGGCGACCACCTCGGAAGGTATGCCTTCGATGATCGCTCCGGCGGCGGCGGTGTGACCTCCTCCCCCGAACCCCTTTGCCAACTCCAGCACCGGCACCCCCGCCTCCCCCCGGAAGTTGATCCGGGTCTTGCCCCGCACGCCTTCAGTAAACAACATAGCCAGACGGGTCCCCTGTAACGAGCGCGGCACGGAAACCTGGTCGTCGATGTCCGCAGCCGTGCAGCCGGCTTCGGCAATCTCCTGATAGTCGGCGGTGCTGTAGGCGATGCGCCCGTCCGCCGTCAGCCGTGTGTTGGCATAGATCGTGCGCAGGAGCTTGAACTCACTCAACTGTTGGCTCCGCTCCAGACGCTCGCCCAACTCCACCACGTCAGCCCCCTTGCCCACCAACTCCGCGGCAGCGCTTAGCGCACTTTCCGACGTATTGGGCAACGAGAACCCCGAAGTGTCCGTGTGGATGCCCGCATACAACAACGAAGCCACCAGCGGATCGATCCGCTTTTCCCAGAACTTCAGCAAGCGGTAAACCAACTCGGCTGAACTGCTGGCATCACCCACCACCCAGTTGATCCAGCCGAAACCGGTATTCGAGGCATGGTGGTCGATGTTCACGATCCGCCGCCCGGAGTCCCAATCCTCCGGCAGCTCTGCGGGCAGGTTGCAGCGCGGCTTCTTGGCGGTGTCCACCACCACGAACCCGTCCGCGTGGGCGAAGTCTTCCACCTGTGCCACGGGAACCTTTGCCCATTCGTGCAGGAATCCCAAACGCTGAGACAACGAGCTTTCCGGAAGAGACACCGTTGCCACCCGCCCGTCATCGCCATTGCCGAACACCTTGGCCAATGCGAACATGGACCCCAGCGCATCGGCGTCCGGGGTGACATGGGCGATTATCACCGTCCGACTCCAAGACTCCAAAGTGCCCACCAGATCAGCCAGCACAGCCTGTTCCTCAGATGCTTCTACTGTGGAATTCATCAACCCAATCAACCCCTAATCTACTGTAGGGTGGGTGGAGCCCGCCGCAGGCGGGCGCAACCCACCGCACCGGTTGGTGGGTTCCACCTGCCTGCGGCAGGTTCCACCCACCCTACGCCTAATCTGATCAGTACCGCGACCGTAAGGGAGCGGCTGGGTGGCCCATGGCTTTAGCCGTGGGGGACACGAATCGGGGGATCATTCGTGTCCCCCACCTCTGAAGAGGCTGTCGATAAACCCTGTATCGCAGGCTTCCAGCCTGCACAATAGGCGATAAGTCGCGTTTTTATCGGACACTATGCAGGCTGGAAGCCTGCGGTACGACTTTATCGACAGCCCCTAAAGAGGTGGGCCACCCCCAATCCCTCATTATGAGCTGTAACAGAGCACTGGAATCATGTCTTTTCCAACAGGCCAGGGGATGCTACGGTGACACTTTGCAGGCCCACTTCGACAGCGTTATCGGTCTTCGCCGCATCCACACCAGCGCCCGGTGTTTCCGATACGGTTTGCGGCTTGGGAGCCTTTGGTGCCTTGGGAGCCTTCGAGGTTTTGGAACTCTGGACAACCTTGATCGGTGCCAACACCATCGTCAACCGGCGCCCCTCATGGCGTGGAGGCCTTTCCACTTTCACCTCCTCGCCCAGTTCCTCGACAATGCCTTTGAAGATATTCAAGCCCAGGTCTCGATGGGCCTGCTCGCGTCCCCGAAACAGCATCGTGAACTGAACCTTGTTCCCCTCCTTGAGAAAGCGAACAGCTCGAGTCATCTTGATGCTACGGTCGTTGGTGTCGGTTTTTGGGCGCATACGCACTTCTTTCAGACTTGCGATGGCTGACGACTGCTGCTGTTTTTGCTTTTTCTTCTTCTGATCGTACTTGTACTTGCCGTAATCCATGATCCGGCAGACCGGCGGGCGCTCCGTCGGGGATATTTCCACCAAGTCCAGCCCCAAGTCGCGCGCCAGCGAACGGGCCTGGTCGGTGGGCACCACCCCACGCTGCACGTTTTCGTGGTCGATCAGACGGATCGGAGAAATGCGAACCTGGTCATTCATACGAAGGGTTTTAGCGATCGGACATCACCTCACTTTAAGTTAGAGAAAACAATACATCCAAGCGTAGAGCGGGTTCCACCCGCCGCGCGATGCCAAAAAGGCGGGTAGAACCCGCCCTACAAATTCTGTGGAGGCTTGCCCTTGTTCTCGATCTCCGAGCGGCAGCCTTCCAAAAAGTCGCTCAAGGGGAACGTCCCCATGTTCTTGCCGTCGCGGTCATTAACATTGACCGTCTCGTCCTGTGCCTCCCGCTCGCCAACCACCAGAATGTACGGGATGCGCTGATTACGCAGCCGATGCTTCTTAGGCCCGATCTTGTCCGCGGAAACGTCCAGCACCGTGCGCAACCCGAAACGCCGGCACGCCTCGTCAACCTCGCGGGCGTAGGCGGCGCTCTTCTCGCTGATCGAAACCATGCCCACCTGCACCGGCGCCAACCACAACGGAAACGCACCGCAGAAGTGCTCGGTCAGAATCCCCACGAAACGCTCCAAACTCCCGAACGGAGCCCGGTGGATCATGATAGGCCTATGCGGCTGATTGTCCGACCCGACATAAGTCAGATCGAAACGCTCGGGCAGCGTATAATCCACCTGCACCGTGCCAAGCTGCCATTTGCGACCCAGGCAATCGCGGACGATGAAGTCCACCTTAGGCCCATAAAAAGCCGCTTCGCCCAGCTCTTCCTTGTGCTCCAGACCCATCTTCCCGACAACACTGCGCAGGCTGTTCTCAGCCAACTCCCACTGTTCAAGCGAACCCACCCATTTATCGGATGAAGAATCCCGCAACCCGAGCCGGACCTCATAGTTCTCGAAGCTCAGCGTCTTGAGCACCAGGATGGTCAGTTCGATGGTGATCCGTAGCTCTTCCTCCAACTGCTCGGGGGTGCAGAACAGGTGGGCGTCGTCCTGGGTGAAGCCGCGGACCCGCACCATCCCGCCCAACTCACCGCTCTGCTCGTAGCGATGCACCGTGCCGAACTCCGCCAGCCGTATGGGCAAATCTCGATAGCTGCGCGGCTGAGCTTTGTAGACATGGATATGGTGCGGGCAGTTCATAGGCCTGAGCAGGTATCCGTCCTCGGACTCCAGCTCTCGCTGCAAGACTGCGATCATCTGCTCCGCTGGTGCATCGGTTGCGAAGCCTTCCATCTGGCCCCAAACCGCCACAACGCCCTCCGCCAGCTTGCGGACCGGCTCCAGTGCAGCTTCGCGGCGGTCGGCGGAATGCCGATCGGCACGCTGCACCAGATGCAAAAGGCTAAGCAGTGCTCGCCCGCGGTCGGTCTCATGCATCGGGGGGAACTGCGAGTCCTCGTAGTACGGGTAGTGCCCGCTGGTGCGATACAAATTCAGCCGCCCGATGACCGGCGTATAAACCGGCTGATAGCCGCGAAGGAACAGTTCGGCCCGCATGAAGTTTTCGAGCAACATGCGCACCACCGCACCCTTGGGGTGCCACAGCACCAACCCACCGCCAACTTCGGGTGAGAGGCTGAACAGGTCCAGCTCGCGCCCCAGCACTCGGTGATCTCGCTTTTTGGCCTCTTCCATTTGCTGGAGGTGTGCCTTGAGGGCTTTCTTCTGGAAGAACGCCGTGCCATAGACCCGCTGGAGCGGCTGATCGTTGACGTCCCCGCGGTAGTGCGACCGGCTGACCTGACGAACTTTGAACGCCCCGATTCGCCCGGTGGCGGGCAAATGAGGCCCACGGCAGAGATCCTCGAAGTGTTCGCCGGTGACATAAAAGCTGATCAGGTCGCCGTCGGCTCGCTCGGCGTTGTCCAGCTTGTAGCGGTTGTTTTCTTTCTGGAGCTTAGCCAGCGCCTGGTCGCACGGCATCTCACAGCGGCGGAACGGGCGATCTTCCTTCACGATTCGGCCCATCTCCGCCTCGATGGCATCGAAATCGCCGGTGCTCAGTGGGCGCTCGAGATCGATGTCGTAGTAAAACCCGTCCTCCAGCGGCGGCCCGTAGACCAGTTTTGCCTCGGGAAACAGGGTACAGATGGCTTCTGCCATAACGTGTGCGGCACTGTGCCGGAGAACCCGCAGGCTGTCCGGGTCGTCGTCCTTGGCGGTCAGGATCTTCAGTTTGCAATCACCCGGAAGTGAGCGGGAGAGATCCCAGACCTCACTCGCGTCGGCGGCGGTCACCACGGCGGCGATAGCCGACTTCTGCAAACCGGGGCCGATCTGAGCCACCACGTCTGCCGGCGTCGCATCATCCGCCACTTCCAGCACTTTGCCGTCAGGAAGTATAATTCTCAGGGGACTTGACTCCTACTATCCATAAATCAGCCTGAAACCAACCGGGACCAGGCCGTAAAAAACAGAAAACGACCTGGAGCCCACGTCACATCCAACGCTCATCTTCCAGGGGGACACAACCTGCCTGTCGAGATGAGATTGTCATGCGATGTATGTCATAAGCTCCACGTCGCCACTCAAAACCTGATCATCGCCCTATCGAACCTCTGAGCCGATGCCCAAAAGACTCCATCAAGTATAGCACAATTAACTCACAAGTCAAGAAATTGCCAGCGGAATGAAGCAGAAGGCAAGAGGCATGAGGCAAGAGGCAAGAGGCAAGAGGCAAGAGGGCGGGTGGCCCACCGCTTTAGCCAAGGGTGCCCCACCCCGTTTCGCCGGTCCGGAGGACCGGCGAACGGGGTGGGGGACGGATGGCCGCTCCCTTACGGTGGCGGCACTGATTGGTTCGAGTTGGTCCCCCACCCCGTCCGGCTGCCTGCTGCGCAGGCAGCCGGAACGGGATGGGGCACCCGCCACGCCCCTCTTGCCTCTTGCCTTCCTCTTGCCTTCCTCTTGCCTCATGCCTCTTGCCTCTTGCCTCTTGCCTTCCTCTTGCCTCATGCCTCTTGCCTCTTGCCTTCCTCTTGCCAGGTGGATCGCGCACAAGGCCAACGCCACCGCCAGGTCGATCACACCTAACAGAAGCATGTATCTAGCCACCGCACCCTTGCCGAAACCGTAACTGTGCAAGCCGGTGCCCAACACATAGTTGACGCCCAAATACGTCATCAGGATCAGCCAGAAACACAACACGCTCTTAAGGGCAGTAGCCAGCCGGCCGCGGGCCACCACGAACAACACTATCGCCAACGCGGTGCCGGCCAAAGCGAAACCCTTCACCAAACTCAGCGGTGCGAGTTTCTGAACCACCACCACGAACAACGCGACAATCAACAACCCACCGATCAGATAAGCCCACCAGGACACTCGCTGCCGATCGGCTCGCACATGCAAAATGGTGAGATAACCCAAAAACGCGATCAGCGACCATACTTCCTTTGGGTCCCAACCCCAATAACGCCCCCACGACGACGCCCCCCACATGCTCCCGGTGATAATGCCAGCCAACAACAGAATCGAGCCCACATGAATGTGCCAATAGTGGAAACCGTCAATCTGAGCGATCAGCCGGCTATTGTGCGGGGCAAAAGCCATTACCACCAACTGCACGTGGGCAATCACCATAGCCAACGCCAGCACCGAATAGGAGACCATGATGACCGGCACGTGGATCGACATCCAAACCGTGTCCATCAGCACCGGGACAATAGGGCGAATGTAGGAATCGTGCCCGAGCAGGGCGTCAGCCAAAAAGAGCGCCAACGCACCCATGGCGGAGGCAATCAGCGGGACCGTGCGGTTCCGCATCACCAGCATCGAAAAAATCGCAAACGCACCCATGCCCCAACTGAGAAACAGCAGCGACTCGAACATATTCGCTGCCGGTATCCGACCCGCGATCTGCCAGCGAAGCCACAAACCGTAACTGAGCACCGCAAAACCCGCCAACATGCCCAAAACAGCCGGCACGTCAAACCATCTCCGCCGGACCACCAAAGCCACCACCGCAAGGACAGCCGCAAGCACCATCACCCGCGAAGCAATGTGGAACGGCTGTAAACGGTTGTAGTGCAACTCGGTGGCGATCAGCTTGGGGTCAGGCCGATGGGCTGCGGGCAACGCCGCCAGGGCGGTGGTCAGCCTCTCCGCCGTAGCGGAAAATCCAGCCGCATCGTCCTTTCTAAAGGCTTCCCCCAAATCAGACCACGCCGACCAGACCGACTCCTGGCCTGGAGAACCCTGCACGGAATGGGAGACAATCGGCAACCAGGCGTCGTTCCTGCCCTTGGCGGCGGGGATAACGCAAATGGACTCGCCACTAAAAGCCTGACGAAGAATCCGGAGCTTTTTGCCAATATCAGAAACCTTATCCTCGAGAGGGTCGAGCTTGCGGCCTGATTCCATGTGAATAAGCCTGGCGAAAAGCATACGCAGCGGTTCATGCTTCTCCAGTTCACCGCAGGAGTAGATGGTCTGTGTTTCGGGGAGGCTCAGTTCAGCGCGTAGCTCGATATTGGAGATGCTGATCAACGGCTGGTTTTTCCAGCTCTCGGGTTTGAAAGTCCAGCCCAACAGGAGCAACACCGGGTCATGCCCTTGAAAGTAGGCGGTCCCGGTTACCGACTCGACGGTATCGCGGGCCATCGTATCCAACGGCATCCAGCGCCCGTCGTACTGTACGACCAACGCCCGCACCCGTGTCAGGTCCAGGGTGCCGGGCAGTGGTGTTTCAACTGCAACCGCCGGAGTCGAACCCGCCAACGCCAGAGTAAGAATCAACGCCAAAGACATAAGTGCCTCATCTAGTAGGGCGGGTTTCACCCGCCTGCCGACGGAATGGAAAATGGAAAATGGAAAATGGAAAATGGGGAAATCGCGGTCGTCTTCTGTGTTTCCTAATTCTCAATTCTTCACGCTCCTCTTCTACGCGCTCCCCTTCGGGT
>JAGLWJ010000601.1 GCA_023133475.1 Phycisphaerae bacterium
GGGTTTTGACAGTGTGTTTATTGTCGGTTCAACGCTAATTGCTTGGCATGGGGCGATTTCTTGACGTGGGACGGCGGGTAGAACCCGCCCTACATTGAGAAAAATGCCCCAACTCCAGAATTTCGCATTGACGGAGGGGGGCCTATGTGGTATAAAAAGGATGGGCGTGCTATCGGCTCACGCGCAGTTTGCATATGCAGAAGTGCGTGGCCGGTGTAAGCATATCGGATTGGAAGTACATCATGTTTTGAATAGGAGAGTTGGAATGACAGCTCTGCGACTCTCTCTGTTGGTCAGCGGTTTGCTCGTGTGCGCGGTTTGCGGGACAACCCTGGCGAGTTCGTCGATCTCTTTCTCGTTGGTCAATCCCGGCAGCGACACGGTTCGGTCGGGAACCGAAGTGACGCTGGAGGTGCGCGCCACATTCGACACCAGGCTGTCGGCTGTGGCGTTCGACCTGAGCGCGTCGGGAGAGGTGAGCCTGACGATGGTGGGGCGGTCGTTGGATCCCACCGGTGCCAGTGGGTTGACGTATGTTTCGATGACCTCGCAGGACCCGTTTGAGAGCAATCTGCCGCACGATTTGATTGTCTCACCCATTACCGAGGTGGCTTACGACAATGATTTCGACGCGGCGCCGGGTGGGGCGAGTGATGGTCTGGCTCCGGGGAGCAACGTTTTGCTGGAGGGGATTACAGTCCAGCCGACGGGGGGAGGCACGGTGACCGTGTCGCTGTCGAACGTTGTGGCGGCTCATACAACCGGGCCACCGGATGGTGCGTTGTTTGACATCGCAAGCATCGGGGCGGGTTCGGTGGTGCTGACCGTGGCGCTTCCGGGCGATTTCAACGGGGACGGCGACGTGGATTTGACGGACTTCGCCCAGTTTGGGGCATGTATGACAGGCCCGGATAACGACCCCGTCGCCCCAGGTTGTGACATGTTTGACTTTGACTGGGATGACGACGTGGATACCGACGATTTCGGCGGTTTCCAGGTGGCGTTTACCGGCTCGCTGTAGAAGCCCGTCCTGATCGCAGTGCAAGTGGAACGTTTGTGGAATTGATGGGTGGTTTGGCTCCCGAGCTGACGGCGCTGCTGTTGCCGGGTGTCGGGGGTCTGGTTGGCACTTATAACAGTCGAACGCGGCGGCATCGTCAGTCGTCACATTCATCGGTTGAGGTGACGTCAACGAAAACAGCATGCCGGTTCTGAAAATGGTGGTTGACCCATGAAGATATTATTTAGTTTTCGGTCGACCGGAGCCCGGTACGGGCGACTGGGCACTTTACTCACGGTGGCGGCGGTGCAGGCCCTTTTTTTGGTGCCGGGCCTTTTCGCGGCGCATCCGGGCGACACGGAGCCGAACCAGGTGGTGGATATGCGCGACCTTCTGGCGGTCCGCAATCGGTTAGGCCAAACGGGGGCGCCGGGGTTCACCGGGGCGGACCTGGACTCCAATGGGGTGGTGGACAATGCTGATCTGCTGATCTGGCGGCAGAACTTCCCATACATTGGTGTGGTGGGGGCGCCGTATTTGTTCATCGCCAGCCCGTTGGACGGCTCACTGATCGGCGACCGCCGGCCAAACATTGTGATCGACTATGGCCCCACGGCGCTCAACGTCGATCCGGAGACCCTTCAGGTGGTGGTGGACGGGGTGGACCGCTCCGACGACGCCATCAAGAGTTTCCGCGGGGCGGTGGTCACCGTCGATGAGGCACTGGCGGACGGCCCCCATTATGTCGAAGCCGGCATTCAGGACGTGCAGGGGACGACGGCGACCGCCCGTAGCGACTTCGAGTTAACCCCGATTACCCTGCTGCCGACGGCGAGCCCGCGGGCGGGCCCGGCTCCTTTGGAGGTGTTCTTCGAACCCAATCTGGTGTGGGCGGACAGCGCGCCGGCTTATTACCGCTGGGATTGGGACGACGACGGCACCTACGAAATCGATGACCCCAGGCCTGATCGCCGAACCCACACGTTCCACGAGGAGGGAGTCCATACTATCCGGTTCCAGGTGCAGCAGAGCAACGGCACGTTGACCACGACGACGCTGACCATCGCGGTGACGGAGAGCTTCGCCTCGGTCTCCCCGAGCAACGGGACGATGCCGCTGACCGTTTACCTGCACGGTATCGCCGCCGACCTGGACGATCCCATCGTGCTGTACGAGTGGGATTTCGACTACGATGGCAGTTTCGTCGCGAACTACTCCTCGACAACCGAGCCTAATTTGGCCCATCAGTACATTGATTCGGGCGTTTATCACCCGGTGTTCCGGGCGACACACGACTCGAGCGCCGTGGTGGACTACCCGATCGTGCAAAAGGAAGTGCACGTCAAAATGGTTGGTTCGCCGACGGTCTCCACCTCCGCCGCCCAGGGAATAAATGCACTGACCGTGAACTTCTCCGCCACCGCTTTGGACGACGGCTCGATCGAACTCTACGAGTGGGATTTCGATGACAACGGAACCTGGGATTACTCGAGCACCACCAGCGGCAACGTTAGCCACGCATATTCGACGGCCGGTGTCAGGGTGGCGGCTGTTCGGGTGACTGATAACGACACCAACTCCACGATAGACCGCGTGCGCTTCGAGACGTTTGCCCCAGCCGAGTTGGAGGTGTTGGACGATACGGTCATCCCGGCAAACGATGAGACGGTGACCATTCGGACAACCACGACCATCGATTCGACCGTCTGGCTTTACCTGCGTGCCAAAGACCAAACCCTGACCACCGGCGAGGTGGTGAATGGGCGAGTGATTCGGACGCTGGTGGACCACGAGTCCCGCCCGGCCGGCATGTACGACGATCTCTGGGACGGGCGTGATTTCCGCTACGAGCCGTGCCATCCGGACGCCTACTACGCCGTGCTCCAGTACAGCTATCCCGGACGCACCGACACGATTGACCTGGCTGACTTCACCGGAGGCGACCACTACCTTGCGGATCAGTTGACAGCCAACCCGGGAAGCTTCAGCCCGTTTCTGGGCGAGTTCTGGGAGATGAAGTTTGAGATTCCGACCGCCTCGCGGGCATCGTTGTACATCCTTCCGGGTGGCACCAACCGCGTCAACACGCCATTCGACAACCTGGCGATGGGGGCGGGCACGTACACCTACTGGTGGGCGGGGCTGGATTCGGAGGGGCAGTTTGTCCCCTCGGTATACTACTTGTGGAGCGTCAACGGCTGGACCCTGCCCGACAATGCCATCGTGGTCGAGGGTCGCCCGGAGATTATCGACCTTCAGATCGACCCGACGCTCTACAGCCCGACAGACCGTATGCCGCCAGAACCCGGTGTGTCCCTCAACTTCGAGATCGCCACGCAAAGCTCGGTGACGGCAAAGGTGATCAGCCTGGACACCGGGGTGACGCTAAAAGTGTTCCAAACCGAGTGCCTGGAGGCAGGTGCTCATAGTATCGACTGGGATGGCCGGGCAGCCAACGGAGAGTACTTGGCCCCTGGCCGATATGCGATATCGTTCATTGCAATAGACGAGAAGGGCAATGCGTCGATCAGCCGCAATGCGCTGATGGTGGTGCGTTATTAGGCACCGGCAAGGGCGGTGAGCCGCAAGCTACCGGCTTTCCGCTACATACGGAGATAAGACCCATGTTTTATGTCACGAACCCAAATAAGTGGGTGTTGTGGGGGCTTGGCGCGATGCTGCTGGTCACCCTGGCGGGGATCCCAGCCATGGCGGCGGACAACCCCGCCATCGGGAAAGACGAGCCGAATACCAGGCCCGACGACGGGCCGTGGGACCCGCCTTGCTATACGCCGCCGTGCGAGCCTTGTAACGGGAGCGGTTCGCCGGTGCTGGTGTCCAGCGGGACGTTCTTCAAGAAGTTTGTGGACCTGGCGTATCAACCCGGTGGGGCGCTCCAGTTCGACATCACCCGAACCTACAAGAGCGATGATTTCTATATCGGTTTCTTCGGGCGGGGGACCCATTCCACACTCGATATGATGGCGATTCCCACCTTCCGGGGCAACATGTCACAGGAAATCGTCGTGGTGCGCTCGCCCGATGGGCAACGTATACACTTCACCAAACAGCCCGACGATAGCTATATGCCACCGGTTGGCAGGGACGATATGTTGACCAAGGTCCTCGGCGGGTTCGAGTATGTGACGCCCGACGGCATCGTCAGCCAATACGACGAGGACACCAAACTGCTGAGCATCACCGATCCCAACAACAACACGATTACCTTCACCTACGACATCGCCGGTCGGCCTGAGACCGTCACGCTCCCACACGACCGCACCATCACCATCACATACAGCCCCAACGGATTGGTGAGCGGAATCTCCGACTTCGGCGGCCGGAGCGTCTCCTACGAGTACGACGAATCCGGGAATCTAACCTCCCATGCCGACGCGGACAACCAAGTCTGGACCTGCGAATACCTGGACGGTCGGCTCACCGGATGCTCCACGCCGTCGAGCGACAGCTTGTTCAGCGTGACTTACGACGAGCAGGGTAGGGTTCAGCGTCTCATCGACGAACAGGGCGATTTCACCTATACCTACCCCTCCAGCACGCAGACACGCAAGACCGACACCATCACCGGAGCCATATGGACTTACGCCTTCCACTCGACCGGGGTGATCAGCAATATCACAGACCCCCTGGGCGGGCAAACGGCGTTCGGGTACGACTCAGCCTACAACCTGACCTCCGAGAGGAACGCCAACAACTACACCGCTTACTTCAGCTATGACGACGAAGGGCGAATGCTGAGCGAGACCGATCCGCTGAGCAACACCACCTCATGGACCTACAACGAACTTGGGCTGGTGGAGACCGTCACCGATGCGCTCGACGTGGTCACCTGCTACGAGTACGACAGCTACGGCAACTTGACTCGGCTCATCGAGGCCCAGGGCGATCTGCTCCAGCGTGAGACCTTCTTTGTTTACGATGCCGACGGCAACATGCTGACCCGCACGGACCCGGCGGGGAACAGCGCCACCTTCGAGTATGACCAGCTCGGGAACCGTACCCGGATGACCGACGCGCTGTCGAACGAAACCACCTACGCATATGATTCGATGGGCAACCTGACCTCACTCACCATTCCGGACGGGGAGTGGACTTTTGGCTACGATGCGCTGGGGTGGCGGACCTCGATAGCCGACCCGCTGGGCAACACCCGCACAGCCGCCTACGATGCCAACAACCGGCTGACTACACTTGGCGATGGCGAAGAACAGAGTACGACGTTCGCCTACGACCTCTTCGGCAGGATCACGCGGCGCACCGCACCGACCGGTAGCGAGACCCAATGCGAGTACGACCACCGAGGCTATATCACCAGACTCACGGACGGAAATAACAAGCAGACGACTTACGGGTACGACCTGGCAGGCAGGCTGACTCTCCAGATCGACGCCCTCAGCCAGAACACGTCGTACGCTTACGATGCGGTGGGCAATCGCACCTCGCTCACCGATCCCAACAGCCACACTATGGCGTTCGAGTACGACGCCCTGGGACGGTTGACCAGGACAACCTACCCGGACACCACGTTCGAGCTGACCGCCTATGGGCCTACGGGGCTGGTGGTCTCGGAAACCGACCGCAACAGCCAGACCACCACTCTCGCTTACGATTCGTTCGGGCGTCTGACGTCCCGGGTCTATCCCGACGCCTCGATGGTCACATACGCTTACGACGCGGTGGGAAACCTGACCACCACAGCCAACCCGGCGGCGGCGTTGACTTTCACCTACAACGGGCTCGGCAATCGCCTGACCGAAGCCAACACCACCTGGGGCAAAACGATTGGCTACGAGTACGACGCCGTGGGCCGACGAACCTTGATGACCGATCCCGAGGGTGTGAGCACAACCTATTTTTACGATGCCGCCGGCAGGGTGACGCGGATTGCACATCCGTCCATGGGCGAGGTCACATACGCCTATGATCGTGCCGGTGCCCGCACCGCCCGAACGCTCCCCAACGGAACCTACGCAGCCTATTCGTACAACGAGTCCCAGCGCCTGCTGGGGATCGAACACCATAAAGCCGACGAGTCGCTTCTGCTCAGTTTCAGCTACACGGCCGACAATGCCGGCATCTGGCAGACCATGACCGACAACGATGGGCTGCACGAGTACGGCTATGACGATCTCTATCGCCAGACCACCGCGACGCATCCGAATCCGGGAGTCAATCCCAACGAGACTTATGGTTTGGACCCCGTCGGCAACCGTCTTTCCTCGCACCTGTCGTCCAGTTACACCCACGATGCGGATAATCGCCTGCTCAGCGACGACGACTTCACCTATGCCTACGACGTGGTTGGCAATCTGACCAGCAGGATCGCCAAGGCCGGCGGCGCGGTGACCTTGTATGGCTACGATGCCGAGAATCACCTGGTGAGCGTCGATCTTCCCGACGGTAGCGTGGTTGCCTATAGCTACGATCCCTTGGGGCGCCGGATTGAGAAGGATGTCGATGGTGCGGTCACGCGGTTCGTCTATGCTTTTGAGACCATCGCGTCCGAGTACGACGGTGCCAACGTGTTGTTAGCCTCCTACCTGCACGGCCCGCGCTACGATGAGCCGTTGGTGATGCGGCGCGGTGGCGTAAACCACTTCTATCACGAAGATGGTATGGGCTCGGTCAAACTGTTGACCGACGCCGCCGAGGGTGTGGTGAGCGACTATCTCTACGACTCGTTCGGTCGCGTCCTCGTAGCCAACGAGGGCGTCGCCAACGCATACACTTATACTGGGCGGGAACTTGATGCGGAGAGTGGTTTGTACCACTATCGCGCGCGTGCTTATACGGCTGGTGTCGGGCGGTTCCTGCAAACCGATCCCATCGGGCTTGAGGGCGGTCTGAACCTTTACCAGTATGCTCTGGCCAACCCGGTCAATTTTCTGGACCCCACCGGGCTGGACACTTGGTCCGGGGTGGGCATTCAGGCTGGAGGATTTCTGTTCTTTGGCGGGTATTCGTCGTGGACAGGGTTGGTCAAGAACCTCCGCACGGGCGAACAGTGCAGCATTGTTGTAAGATGCGCTCAGATTGGCGGTGGGCTGGGAGGCTCGATCGGCGTTGAGGCCAACATCAGCTTCAACGGAGCCTCGACCGGGTTTGGCATGTCCGGTTGGGGCACCTCCGCATTCGGAGGTGCGGGCATCGGCGCGGGGGGCGTTGGTGTTGGTGGAAGTGTGAACGCCTCCTACGATCCCGACAGCGGACTTAGTGGTGGTGGAGGCGTATCGGCGACCGGCGGGGTCTCCTTGACCTTCTCCGCCGGCGGGCAGGCGTGCCGCACTTCAGTGCAATGGTGCCGCTGCCCGAGTAGGTAATCCGCGAGTCAGAGATTTGAGAATACGACCACCGTGTCTGCGCTGACCCACATTTTTTATGAACGCAGAGACGCAGAGACGCAGAGAAGAAGAGAGTGCACCTGACGACAATGTTTTCCATCCCCCCATTTTCCATTTTCAATTTTCCATTTTCAATTCCGCGAGGTTGATATGGTCTGCCGGGTTGTGCTTTCGGCGGTTTTGCTCCTCAGTGCGTCGCCTGGTGTGGGTGACACTGCCCCAACTGCAACCCCGACCGACGCAAAAGCGAAGGATGAACGCAAACTGCCGCCTCTGAAAATCCGCCAGGTCGAACCCCTTCGTCGTTCGTTCAACCCCTCTGCGAATGAGACGGTTGCGATTCGCTTCTCGATGACCAAACCGGCGAAAGTTACGTTGATCGTCTACGGCCCAAACCGCGAGTTGATCGCCCGGGTGAGGGTTCCCAAACCGTGCGGTGCCGGGCTCAACACGCTTGATTGGGGTGGTCGGGACATCGACGGGATCGTCGTTCCCGATGAGGCGTACACGTTTGAACTTCAGGCTGTCGCCGGTGACGAGGGTGATCTGTGGGACCCGCTTCTCACCTCCGGGGGGGAACGGGTGACCGCTTCCGCGTTGAAGACCCTGGATCGCTATCGGTTCACCTATCAGCTTCCCAAGGCGTCTCGGGTATTGGTTCGGGCAGGGGTGGTAAATGGGCCGCTGGCCCGCACTATCGTGAATTGGGAACCCCGGACACGAGGCTTGTGCCTGGAGCACTGGGACGGCAAGGATGAGAGCGGTTTGCGCCGGGTGGTGGACATCCCCGACGTGCGTATCGCGGTGGCGGCGATGGCTTTGCCGGACAAGTCCGTCATCACTACCGGAAACTCCACCCTGGACTACCGCACTTACTATCTGAGCAGGGGGAGACATCGGCAGCACAAACCCCCGGCGCCGCGTATGAAGGCGGCTGGTGCGCTTATTTCCCCGCATTGGAGCATCCCGGTTCACCTGAACCGTGACCCCCAGGTGGAGATGAGCCTGGTGGGCATCGATGATCAGCCGATGACGGCTCCGTCGTCGCAGCCCACAACCCAGCCAGCCACCACGCAAACCGCCACCGTGCCCGCCGATCCTCGGGTGGCGGTGATCCGGCGTGGAGAGATGAATCCTATCCTGGTGCGGGTCGATCTTCCCGATCCAACCGAACGCGAATTCATGCTCAACCAGAGGTTCGAGTTGATCGTGTACGTGGACGACAAGCGTGTGGCTGAGGTTGAGCAGGGGCACGTTCCCTTCGCATATCCGTGGGACATTTCGGGGTTGGCGCCGGGGCGGCACGTGCTGACAATGGGGGTGACCAGCTTTCGGAACCATTGCGGCACGGCAAGCCGGATCGTCGAGATTCACAGATGATTCTGTAGGGCGGGTTCCACCCGCCTTCTTCGTCCTCGCAAGTCTGCGTAATCTGCGGATAGTATCTGTAGGGTGGGTGGAGCCCACCGTAGGCGGACGCAACCCACCGCCCTGATTGGTGGGTGGCCCATCGCTTTAGCGGTGGGGGACACGAATGGCTCATCCGAGCACCGTCGGATCGAGTATTGGCATGGACGCTTGGATTCGTGTCCCCCACGGCTAAAGCCATGGGCCACCCAGCCTATCGCGGCAGGTTTTCAACCTGCCCTACAGGCTGGGAGTTGCGGTTGCCGCTTGTCTTGTCTGGCTGTAGCCTATTAGAATATCGAAACCGGTCCGGGAGAGCACTTGCGGCAGCGTGGGATGGGCCGGCAAAGCGCGTGGCTGCGGGATGATTGGGAGAGTGTCTGCGTCGGCTGCCTATGGTTACTAGAAGCAATACGATGCAACGGCAAGAAGAATCCGAGCAGGTTCGCAGAAGCTGGTACATCGCGCCTAAACCACCGGCACCAAGGGGCTGGCTGGTTTTCAGCGAGGAGATGGTGCTTCGTGTTCTGCAAGGGCGCTACCTCCAGCATCTGCCCGCCGAGAAAACCATTCCATGGCGCGGGGTGGCATTGCTGCTGCGAATCGTCATGGCTGCCGCTCAGTTTGTGCTGATGTTTGTCTCAGTGGCCCCTTTCGTCAGTGCCCTGGTGGAGATGATCGCGGTCCATTTCCGGCGTGGGGCGGCGGGGTTCTTCCTCCGCTCGTGCTATTGGAAAACCAAGCTCAGAAGCCTGGGCCAGGATACGCTGATCGAGCGTGGGATCGAGATTTGGGGGGCCAGGAACATCACCATCGGGTCCTGCTGTCACCTGGATACGCAGGTTCGCCTGGCTGCCGGTGAAAGCCGCTACGGGCAAGGGGGGCGCCTGGACATCGGCGACTACTGCCACATCGGCCCACGATGCCACATCGCCGGGCGCGGCGGGGTCAAAATCGGTGACTTCGTCTCCATTGAAGCCGGCGTGCACATATACAGCGCCACCAACACGCTCATCCACCCCGATCACCCCGGGCAACTGATCAGCTTCTCGCACACCGCCCCATACGATCTTCAAAAGACGATCGAAGCCCCGGTGTCCATCCATGATTACGCCATGGTGGGTTTCGATTCGATTATCATGCCCGGGGCTTCGATCGGCACTGGTGCCATCGTTCACCCCCACACCCAGGCCATCGGGAAATACCCGAATTTCGCCAACATCACCGGGCCAGGCCGATCACGCCAGAACGGCTGGCGACGCCCACCACGCCTGGACCCCCGCCGACCGGAAAACCAACCTGAAGATGCAGGGTAAGTAGGTCGGGTCCGCAGACCCGACATTCGGGATACTATCCGCAGATTACGCAGATTACGCAGACTTGCGAGAAAGTGCCTGGGAAATAGCAAGGATCAGGTTTGAGTATATTTTTTTGTCAATCTGTGCAATCTGCGTAATCTGCGGATGTTTTCTCTTGTCCCCTTTGGTTGCGGCCAGAGGCTGCGCCAAGTGCTCCGCGATAAATTATCCGGGTTAGAGGCGATTGCCCTGACGAAGAAGGCGGGTGGAACCCGCCCTACTTACGTTACGCGGGCTTGCGATGTAGTATTAAAACCATGCCCAAGAGTTTCTACCTCATCGACGGCCACGCGCAGATTTTTCGGGCCTACTACGCACCGTTCGCGCCGTTGAACGCGCCCGGCGGTGAGCCTACCAAAGCCACACTCGTTTTCTGCCAGATGCTCCTAAACTTGATCCGCGATCGGCAACCGGATTACCTGGCTCTGGTTTTGGACACCGGGGCGGAGAACGTCTTCCGTCGCAAGATCGACCCGCAATACAAAGCCAACCGCGAGCCCCCTCCCGAAGATTTCGCCCCCCAGGCAGACCGGATCGCCGACATCGTGCAAGCCATGAACATCCCCATTTTCCGGCAAGTGGGGTTCGAGGCTGACGATCTGATGGCCACCGTGTGCACGCTGCTTGCCGGCGAGGATTTGGACATCTACCTGGTCAGCCGGGACAAGGACCTCGAACAACTCATCTCCGATCGAGTGCGGCTTTACGATCCCGGCAAGGATGTGGTGGTTGATCGTGAGCAACTGCTGGCGGCGAAAGGCTATACACCCGAGCAGGCCATCGACATTCAAACGCTGGCTGGCGACAGCGTGGACAACATACCCGGGGTTATGGGCATCGGGCCTAAGACCGCCGCCAAATTGATCGCCAAATACGGATCGGCTCAGGAGGTCCTGAACCACGCCGCCGAACTGACCCCCAAGCAGGGGCAAAAGGTCAAAGCCTTCGCCGAGCAGATGCCGGTGACTCGCCAACTGGTCACCTTGCGGCGTGATGTTGACTTCCCCTTCGATTTGAGCCGCTGCTCGGTGAAAGCGTTGGAGACCGGCAAGGTCAGGCCTATCTTCGCGGAGTTGGGCTTTACCCGCCTGCTTTCCCAACTGGAGGTGTTTCCCAAAGGGGCGGTGAGCAAGACGCCCACCCCGGAGCTTTCCACAGGCGCGGATTTGGGCGACTACTCCCTCGTTGACACGCCCGAGGCGTTTGATGCTTTCGTCCAGGAGCTGGAGCGTCAGGAAACGTTTGCCTTTGATACCGAGACCACCGGGCTGAACCCGGTTGCGTCCAAGTTGGTCGGTTTGTCGTTTTCGTGGCAAGCCGGCAAGGGCCACTATATTCCCGTCCGTGCCGCCGCCGGTCGCACTATCGAGCCGGCCCAGGTCGTCGCCCGGCTCAAGCCCATTTTTGAGGACCCCGCACGGAGGAAGGTGGGGCAGAACCTCAAGTACGACATGGCTGTTTTGCGGCAAGTCGGCATCGACGTGCAGGGCGTCTTCTTTGATACGATGATTGCAGATTTCGTGTTGGCCTCCTTGCGTAGGTCGCACGGTTTGGACCATCTGGCGTGGGAACTGTTAGGGCACCGGATGATTCCAATTAGCGCCCTGATCGGCAAGGGCAAACAACAGTGCACCATCGACGAGGTGGATACCGCCCGCGTGTGCGAGTACGCCGGCGAAGATGCTGACTTCACCTGGCGGCTTTATGAGAAGCTCAAGCCGCAGATCGATGCCGGCTCCTTTTCCAGGCTTTTTTATGAGACCGAGATGCCGCTGGTGGCGGTTCTGTGTGATATGGAGTGCAACGGGGTGGCCCTGGATACGGGCCTGCTGGATAGCCTAAGCCGCTCGATGGCGGAAAGGCTGGCTGAGTTGACCACCGAGATTCACTCCGCCGCCGATCATGGGTTTAACATCGACTCGACCCGCCAGTTGGGGGTGGTGCTCTTTGACGAACTCAAATTGCCGGTCGTCCGCAAGACCAAGACCGGGCGCAGCACCGATGCCGAGACGCTGGAGACACTGTGCCGCCAGAGCGATCATCCTTTGCCCCGCCTGGTTCTGGAATACCGCGAACTCACCAAGCTCAAGTCCACGTACCTGGACACGCTGCCCCGGATGGTCTGTCGCAATACCGGGCGGATACATGCGAGTTTTCATCAGACCGGGGCGGTCACCGGGCGGTTGTCCTCAAGCGATCCGAACTTGCAGAACATTCCCATCCGCACCGAGTTGGGCCGTCAGATTCGCGGTGCGTTTGTCGCTGCCGGTAGCGACCACGTGTTGCTGACCGCCGATTATTCGCAGATCGAGTTGCGGGTGTTGGCTCACTTTTGCCGGGATCAGGCTTTGCTCGAGGCCTTTCGCAGTGGGCAGGACATCCACAGGTTTGTGGCGGCTCAGGTGAACGGTGTGCCGCTCGAACAGGTGACCAAAGAGCAGCGAAGTGCAGCCAAAGCGGTCAACTTCGGCATTGTCTACGGGCAGGGTGCCCACGGGTTGGCACGAACGTTGAACATTTCTCGCGGGGCGGCTCAGACGTTCATCGACATGTACTTCATGCGCTATCCGGGGATTCGCCTGTTTGTCGATGAAACGGTGGAAGCCGCCAGACGGAGCGGCTATGCCGAAACCATTCTGGGGCGTCGTCGCCCGCTGCCGGAACTCAAATCCACCAACCGGCAGCAGGCGGCTTTAGGTAGGCGACTTGCGGTGAACACTGTCATCCAGGGCAGTGCCGCCGACCTGATCAAGCGAGCCATGATCGACATCCACCAGGAAATCAAAGCCAACCACCGCCCCAGCCGCATGTTGATTCAGGTTCACGACGAACTGGTCTTCGAGGTGCCTGCCGTTCAGGCTGAGGCGGAAGCCGAGATGGTGCGGCAGAAGATGACCCAGGCCATCCCGCTGGACGTCCCCGTGGAGGTGGACATTGCCTGGGGTCAAAATTGGCTGGAGACAAAATAGCGTTTCGTGACACTGCCGGAGTCACCGTCCAGAGACTCGCTTGTCACTATATGGCAAAGTTCATCCTTCGCCGCAATCACCGACCTGCTGGGCCAGGGTCAGTGCGCCGTTCTTCCAGGAAGCTCACGAGACGGCTCGCGAGCCATTCCAGCCGGACTACCTGGCACTCCCAGATAACCAACACGTCCCACCCCAGACGCCGAAGTGCTCGCCGGTTCTTCGCGTCCCGCAGCCTGTTCTTCTCAAGCTTCTCCGCCCAGAATTCGCGCCGCGTGCTCGGCATGACCCGACCGAAACGGCATCGATGCCGGTGCCAGAAACAGCCGTGCACAAAAATAATCTTCCGGCGACCTGGAAATACCAGGTCCGGGCTGCCCGGAAGCCGACGGTCATG
>JAGLWJ010000602.1 GCA_023133475.1 Phycisphaerae bacterium
TGGGAATCCCGAACGTCGGGTCTGCAGACCCGACCTACAACTCTTGTTGCCTCTTGCCCTTACACCACGGGTTCACTGAATGTATACTCTTGCAAAATGGGGGTCTGCGATACAAATGGCTTTGTGCTGTTAATAATGAGGAGGTTGCGTTATGTGTCTGCACAGCTTGCAAAAATGGGCAGCTTGGAAAGCCGCGATGGTCGTGTTGGTCGGTTGTTTAACGGCTGTTCCGGTGTTTGCCGACGTCGAATGGTCGGCGGGCTTCGCCGAAACTGAGTTCTCCAGTCTTGTGAGGGCAGAGGGAGACCAGGTTTCGGTGGCAGGGTGCCCTCTGCGGGCCGATGTGGTTGGCGCGCCCGACCTGCCCGTTCAACTCTGCCGTCTGGTTGTGCCCCGCGACTTCGAGGTGGCAGAGGTGGTTCTGAATCGGGTTGTGTTCACGCCGATCTCGGGTTCGTTCCAGGTGTCGCCGGTTTCCCCACCGGTCCCGACGGACGGCAGCGTTCCACCCAAACCAGCTAAACCCGATCCGCTCATTTACAACTCAGCGAACCCTTATCCAGCCTCACCCGTCGAGCTTGTCGAGGATAAGTTCCTCTTCGGCTATCGCGTGGTGACGTTGAGGGTCTACCCGCTACGATACTTTCCAGCCTCAAAGTCGCTTCAGATCGCCACGCAGCTCGATTTCGCGTTGAGAGGCAAACAAGTCGCAAGCCGGGGATTCGAGGCGGTTCGTCGAAGCGTGCAAGGGGACGATCTGGTGCGCCGAACGCTCACCCGTCTGGTGAAGAACCACAACCAGCTTCGCAATTTCGCACCGGCAACGCGGCGTGAGGACGCGCAAGCGGCCTATCCCGATAGAGGTCAGCGTCTTACCACGCCCTGGCCGTCGCTTGAAGGGCTACCGGTGGACTACATCATTATCACTTCGGGGGAGCTGGTCGAAAGTTTTCAGCCGTTGGCAGATTGGAAACAGGCCAAAGGCTGGAATACGGTGATTCGAACCGTTTCCGACATCGCCGCTCACTATCCCGGAGTTGACACGCAGGAACGCATTCGGAACTTCATCATCGAAGCCGGGGAACTCTGGGGGGCACCATTCGTCCTGCTCGGCGGCGACGTGAATGTGGTCCCCGATCGCAAGGGATTCTGGGACGGCCACACCGACACCTACGGCCCAACCGATCTCTACTACGCCACCACCGAAGGGAACTGGAATGCCAACGGCAATGCCATCTTCGGCGAGTGGAGCGACGACGTTGACGAAGGGATCGATTTCCACGTCGGGCGGGCGCCGGTCGAGAATATCGCCGAAGCCGACATTTTTGTGCAAAAGGTCCTCGCTTATGAGCAGGCTCCGCCTGCCGACTTTGTCGAAACGGCTCTGCTTATGGGTGCGTCGCTTAGCGACTCTTCCCCGTATTGGGGGCAGAATTGCAAGAACGCCATCAACGACAATTACCTGCCCGACACGTACAACGTGCACCGGCTCTTCAACCTGCTCGGCGATGGGGACGAACTGCTGACCAACGTAACGGCGTTGGCCCATCTGGGCCTGGGTTATCACTACATCAACCATGCGGACCACTCGAATCCACGCTCCAAGGGCACGGGCACGAAGCATGGCGGGGGTGACATCTTTCCGGCTGAGGTGTTGGAATTGCAGAATGGTGCTCGTCAGGGGGTTCTCTTCTCTCTGGGGTGTTCTCCGAATGCGTTCGACTACGATTCCATTTCGGAGGCGTTCATCAACCATCCCACCGGCGGAGCGGTGGCGTTCATGGGCAACACCCGCACCGGGTACGGTTGCCAGGACGATCAGGACGAAGCGTTCTTCCGTGAGGTTTTCATCAACGGCATTACGCATATTGGGGAGGCTTTCTCCATCGCGCGACTCGAGATGACATATTTCTACTACCGCCGCGCGATGAACCTGCTGGGCGACCCGGAAATGGTGCTGTGGACAGCCGAGCCGGGCACGTTAAGTGTGCAGCATCCCACATATGTGCTCAGCGGTCTGCAAAGCGTTATCGTGTCGGTGACCGACGGTGACACCGGGCTCCCGCTGTCAGGGGCCAAGGTTTGCCTTTACAAGAACGATGAGTTGTTCGCCGTCCGCACCACCGGTTCGGGCGGGAGCGTGTCCCTTGTTTCCACCTGTGACACCGCGGGGGAGGTTTGGGTCACGGTGACAGCCCAGAACTATCTGCCTTACCACGTAGCCGTGCCGGTCTTCGCCGCTCCGGAGGGGCACTTGTACGTTTGTAGTTTCGAGATTGATGATGATCTTGTCGGCCTCAGCAACGGGAATGCCGACGGCTTTGCCGACGCCGGTGAAACCATCGAGCTTCCCTTGCAGATCACCAACGGCGGCGGCGAGGTGATTTACGACGTGGTGGCTACGTTGAGCAGTCTCACCTCGGGCGTGCAGGTCATCGTTGATGAATGCCAGGTGGGCGACCTCCTGCCGGGTGCAACCGCCGCGGCGGGATCGTTTGTTATTGCCATCGACCCCAGTGTTGCCCCGGAAACACCAGTCACATTGCGTGTTGATTTTCGTGGTGAGGTTGACGTCGAGGAAGGTGGGCGGCGCCCGCCTGTGCCTTATGGTTGGTATCTCGGCGAGGACACCTTCCGGTTCCCGGTTCACGCGCCGCAGTTGGGAATCAGCAGGACGGTGCTGGTCGACGACGGCTCAGGGCAAAGCCAGGGGAATGGGAACGGTATCCCCGAGCAGGGCGAAACCATCGAAGTCTATTTTGAATTGTCCAACACCGGGCACGGAGCCGCCAGAGACGTGACCGGCGTAGCTGCATCCGCCCACCCCAATGTGGTCATCGTTGATCCCGATTGTGCGTTTGGGGAGATCGCATCCATGGCCACGGGCCAATCCGCCGACCCGGTTGTCATAACCATCCCGAGTGACATCGCGGGGGATGAGGAATTCTCTTTGGGGATTTTCGATCACTACGCCCAACTTACGACCATCCAGGTGGATTTCATCCCGCCGTCCTCGCCGCAGGAGTTGACCTTTGTTTCGGGTGTTGACTATATCCTGCTCACCTGGGAACCGCCGACAACCTCGGACCTGCTGGGGTACCACATTTACCGGAGCGTGTTGGAGTCCGGGCCTTTCGAGCGGGTCAACGACCTGCTTCAGATCGGCGCCTCGTTGTACCTGGACGAGGATGTCTCCAGTTCGCCGACTTTCCACTACTATGTGACTGCCGTTGACGAGTCCGGCAATGAGAGTGTCTCATCGGTGACGCTTTACGCCTGGCTGACCGAGCCGGAATTGGTGGGTTGGCCTATGAAGCTGGGCGGGCTGGCCAACTCCGCCGCCACGGTGATGGACATCGACAATGACGGCGACCTGGAAATTTTTGCCAGCGCCAAGGACGGCAAGGTCTACGGGTTCTATCACGATGGTCGCGAGCTGTTCGATCTGGATAATAATCCGACGAGCATTTCCGGTTTTGCCGAGATGGACAGCGAAGCTGAAGCCTGGGGGCCGCCGTCGGTTGCGGACTTGAACAACGACGGTGTTTTCGAGGTGGTGGCGACTTCTCGCGGTGGTGAAAACAAAATCTACGCCTGGAGCATCGCCGACGGCGACGGCGACGGCGCGCCCGACCCTCTGCCCGGTTGGCCGGTCCACTTTGCCGGCAATGATGGTTTCGGGATATGTGCCCCTGCTCTGGGGGACGTGGATGGTGACGGGTATGTCGAGGTCGTCTTTACCGCCGAACACCTGGGAACGGTTCACGTGCTTGACTTTAACGGCCAGGAGAAGCCCGGTTGGCCTCAATCGGTCCTGGGCCAATGGTCCTATGCCACGCCGGCTTTGGCTGATCTCGATCTGGACGGCGATATGGAGATCATCGTTGGCGGTCACAACGGCGAACTCTATGTCTGGGAGCACGATGGTTCGCTCTGGTCGGGGTGGCCTTTTGTTTCCGGGCGTAGCGGAGCCGGTTCAGCCGCCGTCGGCGATCTGGACGGTGACGGTTATTACGAAATCCTGCAAAACTTCGGCGACCGGCTTTATGCTCTTGAACTTGACGGGAGCGAGGTGGCTGGTTGGGAGGGCGGCCGGTTTTATCCCAGGCAGCAGTATGTGCTTGCGTCACCTGCGCTGGGCGATGTTGATGGTGACGGTCTGCCCGAGGTCTTTTTGACCACCAATCGCGGCGTCGCCGCCTGGACCCCTGCCGGCGAGGAACTTCCCGGTTGGCCTCTCGACCTGGGATGCGACGGCCAAACCGCCTCTTCGCCGGTTGTCGCGGACATCGACGCAGACGGCGAGATGGAAATCCTGATCGGATACGGCAACCATCGCGTCTATGCCTTCGAGGCGGACGGCTCGACGGTTCTGCATTGGCCGGCCATGGTGGGATACACGGTGTACGCCACCCCCACGGTGGAGGACGTGGACGGTGACGGGGACATGGAAGTCATTGTCGGAGCCGGTGAGCAGCTCTATATCTGGGATTGCACCAATTCCTACAGCACAAAGCTGATCGAGTGGGGCACCTTCCACCACAACGCCGCCCATACCGGCTGCTATAATAATCTCCCACCGCTTGCGGGCATTATCTCTTGGCCGGACGCGAGCCCCGTCGAGGGTGCCAAGGTGACGGTCCGGAAGTATGGGTCTGTCGAGCGGTACACGACCTATACGGATTCCTGGGGACAGTTTGTGCTTAGGCCGACACCCGGCAGATACCGGCTCGATAGCTCGATTCAGGAGGATGACGTCTGGTATCGGGCGGTCCGCTGCTATGTGACGGTGAGTGGGTTGCGCCCGATCAGAGTGAACCTGCAACTGTCCACCGACCCGCTGCCCTCCTGTAAAAAGCCGCTGAACTTTGAAATGGCAATAATGCAGCCTGATGGTGGTGGTGATTGGTTGCGTAAGTAGGGCGGGTTCCACCCGC
>JAGLWJ010000603.1 GCA_023133475.1 Phycisphaerae bacterium
GTCATCGGGCAAATCGTAACGTTATCGAGAGTGGTCCTTGACCATGCCACCCGCCCAGTGCCGCGACCGTAAGGGAGCGGCCAATTACTTTACCGTCACCTTTGCGGACACCCCGCAATCCAGAACGTCCACTGCCCGGCCTTGATTCACGGAAATCTCCAGGTAATCGCTACTGCCGACCAAGGCGAGGGGCTTGCCTACACCAACGTCACCATAGCAGGTTCGCAGTGGGCCTACACACTTGTTTTCCACGTACACCTGGGCATGGATTCGGCGTCGGCATGTCCGAGCCAGGTCCTCCCGCCGGATGTTGGTCACAAGGTTGCCGAAGCAGTCCACATAAAGCACCGCACCGGTGATGACCAGGTGCATATCCGAGATAGGCTGGGCAATCTGCATAATTTCCAAGTGGTCGGTGGTGGGGCCTAAGTCGCGTGGGTTGTGCCCCTGGGCAAGATGCGCCGCCACCGGAGCCATGATGTCCCGACCATGGAACGTGCTCGATAGCACAGGAAGCCAGAACCGCGCGTTTTCCAGGGCCTGCAAGCCCTCGATTGGAACCTCATGGTGGACCAGGCTGATCAGCCCGTTGTCCGGGGCGATGACGTATTGCCCGCCATACCTGCCGAGCAGTATCCGCCGCTGCGACCCCACCCCGGGGTCAACCACCACCAGGTGCACCGTTTCGGGTGGATACCAGTTCCAGATTTGTCGTAAGATAAACGCTGCTTGCAGCACTCCGTGGGCGGGCACTTCGTGGGTGATGTCGATCACCTGGACCTCTGGGGCGATGGCGTGGATCACTCCCTTCATGACGCCGACGTAGTGATCGCTTGTTCCAAAATCAGTGGTAAGCGTGATACAACCCACACCCGCCTCCCCCGGATAAAAGCGTCTGCTTGGAATCGCCGGGCGGCAGTATACAATGCACCCGGCAGGTTGAGAAATAAAAGCAATGCACGCCGGTGAATCGCAGAATGACTCCCCGTGGGATGCGATGCGCAGCGAGATGGTGGAAACCCAACTTGCCGGGCGCGGCATCCGGGACCCACGTGTGCTCGTTGCCATGGGCCAGCTCCCACGCGAACAGTTCGTGCCCCAATGCCGGCGCGCGGCGGCATACGAGGATCGCGCTCTACCGGTAGGCCCGGGACAGACCATCAGTCAACCGTACATCGTGGCTTACATGACCGAAGCCTTGCGGATGGCCCCTGGGCATCGAGTGCTCGAAGTCGGCGGGGGGACCGGATATCAGGCGGCGTTGTTGTCCATGCTGGGCGGTGAGGTGGTATCGGTGGAGTCCGACCCACATCTGGTTGAAACTGCCCGAGAGCGGCTGGCGAATCTCAACATCACCGGTGTGCGGTTTCACTGCGGGGACGGCTCACTGGGGTTCGCCCAAGCTGCCCCGTTTGACCGCATCATGGTCACCGCGGGGGCGCCGCGCGTACCACCATCTTTGGTCGAGCAACTCGTTGAGGGTGGTCACATAATCATCCCGGTCGGCTCGCTCTCGCGCCAAATGCTTGTCCGCGTAATCAAGCGAAAACGCGGCACGATCGAGCTTCCACTTTTGCCCTGTAGATTCGTCAAGCTGGTTGGGGAACAAGGCTGGGAGTAGCCTCCGCAGGGAATGGAGAATGGAGAATTGAGAGTATACATTCAGTAAACCCGTGGTGAGGAGGCAACAAGGCAACAAGGCAACA
>JAGLWJ010000604.1 GCA_023133475.1 Phycisphaerae bacterium
GGTTAGTTGTAAACTTCCGCTAGCGCGACGGAATGCCTGAGGTTGCCGTCTTACCCCAGGGCTCGGATCGGATATTTCCTCGCTTGCGCTTCGGGCTCGGATCCGCGGGCGCCTTGTTGCCTCGTTGCCTTGTTGCCTGTTGCCTCCTCACCACGGGTTTACTGAAATATCCGGGTTAGGGGCGGCTGGCGAAGTGCTCGAGTAGTATGCGGTGTGCCCTGAGCCCGCCGGCGACGAAGGGGTAATTCGCTTTCGCGCAAGTTGCGGGATCGATCGGGAACAGCGGTTGGCCGATCAGATCTGTGCACCTGCCTCCCGCCTGCTCTATCAGCAGAGCGCCGGCAGCCAAGTCCCAAATCCGGCAATCTCGGGCGTAGGCACCGTCGAGCCCCCCGCCGGCTACCAAAGCCAAGTGAATAGCGGTGGCTCCCAAGTTGCGAACCGCCCAGCTTTTCAACCATGGGGTGACGATTTCCTGCGTAGCGTGGTGGGCGCCAAGTTGTGCGCCTATCAACAAGTTGCTGTCCAGCGGCCTTTGCGATGCCTGCACCGGTGCCCCGTCGAGCGTTGTCACCGTATCGCAAGTGGCGGCAAAGACCTGCCCGGTATGATGCCAGCGGACAACCCCGACGATCGGCTGCCCGTGGTCCAACACGGCGATGGAAGTGGCAAAGGCTGGGAATCCCCGGGCGTAGTTGCGGGTGCCGTCCACCGGGTCGATTATCCAACAATAGCGAACACCGGCGGGGTCGGGCAGAGGCGAAACAGCCTGGATGGCCTCCTCGCCAATCACCCCGTGGTCGGCATAGCGTTCCGCGATACGCTGGGTGATCATTTCCTGGACGGCTTCGTCCGCGTCGGTTACCTCCGAACCGTCGGGTTTGGGATGCGACACGGTGAGACCGAACCTCGCCATGGCGATCCGGCCGGCTGCCGAAGCCAAGCCCACAGCGAATTGAACCAAGTCTTGGGTTATGGCAGTAGTCATAACTGATTATCATATCAGGATGTTGCGTGCACGCCATGCCCTACCCTCAGGCAAGCCGTCGCGCTAGGCCCGGCATAAATGCTGGGCATAGCCCTGTAGGGCGGGTTCCACCCGCCTTCTTTACCGATGGCAGGTAAAACCCGCCCTACGGAGTTGGGTGGCCCACCGCTTTAGCGGTGGGGGACACGAATCGCGTGGAGTATTCGCGTCCCCCACGGCTAAAGCCATGGGCCACCCAACCGGATCCATTGAAGTATCACACAGCACTAGACTCTGGACTCCCCGATGCCGTCCCGCTAAAGTACGCGATCTTGGCGCGCCGCGGGTGGCGGTGGTGTTTGAACTTGACCAGGAGGCAATCCTGCCAACAAATGACGAGGGCAATCGTATGACTGACCGAACCGTGGCGAAGGGATGTGTGACGCTTGCAGGACTGTTGGGATGGTTTGTGGCGGCGGCGACCGCCGGAATCCCACAACCCGCCACAAACGATGAGATCAAGGAACTCATCACTAAAACCGGCGAGGCAAAAGACTACGACAACGCCGACCTGGTCTACGTCCTCGACGAAGCGGACGTTTACGTGCAGGACAGCGGGCTGGCTACCACCGAGAGCTGCCAAGTGATCAAAGTCCTCACCGACGCCGGGATTCGCTCCCAGGCAGTCCTGAAGCAGGAGTTCGACCCAGCCACCAACCGCGTAACGCTCAAATCCGTGCGCATCCACCGCAAGGAGGGCGGTATTGAAGATGTCCCGCTCTCCTCGATGATAACCCAACCGGCACCCCAACATTGGATATACTGGGGTAACCAGCAGCACTTGCTGGATGTCCCGCGGGTGGAGATCGGCGATTGCGTGGAAATCCGCATCAGCAAGATCGGGTTCAACATCGCCTATCTGGGCGACGCATCGGCTACGGCAGGGGGCGGAGGCGCCGAGACGCTCCAACCGCCCATGCCAGGCCATTGGTACGAAGTCACCCGCTTCCAGAACAACTACCCCATCATCAAGAAACGCTACTCGGTCTACATGCCCAAGGACAAGCCGGTGCAGTTCGAGGTCTACAACGGCGAGTTGAAATCGTCGTTGTGGTTCGATGACGACTATCACGCGTACTCGTTCTGGGCGGAGGACATCCCCCGCCATAAACGCGAACCGCACCAGGTCGCCCCCGACGACTACGTCATCAAACTGGTGATGGCTACGGTCCCCGACTGGGAGATGAAGTCCCGCTGGTTCTTCGAGGCCAACGAGAGTCAGTTCGATTCCGACGATGCCATCCGGGCCAAGGTGGCTGAGCTTACCGAAGGGCTGGAGGACGACGAGGCCAAGATCGCCGCGTTGAACCACTGGGTGGCGGACAACATCCGATATTACGGCACAAGCCGAGGCCCTCGCGAGGGCTTCACCCTGCACAGCGGCATCGAGACGTTCCACGACCGCGGCGGGGTGTGCAAAGACAAAGCCGGAATGCTCATAACCATGCTCCGAGCAGCCGGTTATGAATCCTATCCAGCCTTGACCATGGCCGGCCCACGGGTCGAAGACATCCCTGCCGACCAGTTCAACCACACCATATCGGTCATCCGCAACAAAGACGGGACCTTCACCATCCTGGACCCAACCTGGATACCGCTCAGCCGCGACATGTGGTCTCCGTGGGAAGCTTTGCAGGGGCTGGTGTACGGTACGCCGGAAGGCCAGACGCTGACCCTCTCGCCACACTTCCCCCCGGAACACAACCAGTTTGTATCACGCGGTGAAAGTGAGATCGACGCCGGCGGTGCGCTGTCCACCCAAATCAGCATGGAAGTGTCAGGTCGGCCTGATACCTCGTTTCGCCGCAAGGCCAACAAGTATTCGCAGCCGGAGCAACGGGCAGCCTTCGAGAGCGTCTTGAGCATCGCCCCCAACGCTCGGCTGGAGGCTTTTGAATTCACCGACCCGTTCGACTATACCCACAACGCAAAGATAGAGCTGAAAGTGTCGGCAGAGGGGTACGCCGCCGGAAGTCAACAGGTGCACATGTTCCGTCTGCCGTTGATGTCTCATCCGTTGGGCCGATTTATCATCCCGGACCTGTTCTACTCGGTCGATGCCGAGAAACGCAACTTCGGGATGCGCTTCCACGCCACCCGGCTGGTCCGTTATGAGGAAACCCTGAAACTGCCGGACGGGTGGAAGATCGAGCATGTGCCGGAGAAACAGGAACTGGACTCGAACGCCGCCACACTGAGCTTTGAAGCCATCCCGGGTGACGGAGAGCTAACCTATAAGTTCGAGTTCACCATCAAGCACAACCGTATCCCGGCGGAGGATTATCCGGAGTTGAAGAAGGCATTGGATACCATGAGGGAAATCGCGGACGACTGGATCGTCTGCATAGTTGACAAGTAGGGTGGGGGGAGCGCAGCGTAACCCACCAATTTCGCTACGAAGCAAACGAAGCGGTGGGTGCCCCATCCCGTTCCGGCTGCCTGCTACGCAGGCAGCCGGAACGGGATGGGGGACTGACTTGAGCCCCCAAAGCCTGCTGATCCGTCCCCCACCCCGTTCGCCGGTCCTCCGGACCGGCGAAACGGGATGGGGCACCCGCGCGGTGGGTTACGCTTCGCTTCACCCACCCTACTGGAGAAACTGCTTATGACCAAACGGAATGAACAAATGCACCTCGATACCCGACTCGTTACTGTTGGTGTCATTACCCGAACGTGTTTTGCCGGGCTGGGCACCACGATTCTGCTTTTCGTCGCTGCTTCGGGCCTGCCGGCGGTGACCGCACGCGCGGACACGGCCCAAGCCGCCGCACCAGATATGAGTATCGGGGCACAACAGTTTCCCGGCGAAGATGCGATCAACCTGCGCTGGGAACAGCACTGGACCCTGGAGCAGGACGGCACCGTGCGGCGTCGCGAGCACCGTTGGATCAAGCTGCTCAACTCGCGCCCGATTCGGCGGCTTGCGGACCCGCGCGTCGATTTCCACGCCGGGCAGGACAAGCTCATCATCCACACCGCTCAAACCCATCTGCCCGGCGGGAAGATCATGCCGGTGCCGGACTATTCGTTCAATCTGGCTGCCCCGGATGATGTCGGCGGTTGGCCTCAGTATGCCCTGTGGCAGCAGCAGGTCATCTGTTTCAGCGGTATCAAGGACAACGTGGTGCTCGAGTTGGACTACGAGGTGGTCACTCAGCCGCACGTGCTGCCGTGGATCGACGCGGACCTGCGTTTGGACGATGATTACCCTACGGTCGAGCGGCGGATATCCGTGACGGTCCCGAAGGGCACGGTGCTGAACCACCGCCTCGACGGTATTTCCCCGGAGATGGGTAAAGACTTGGATCAGTCCTCCAGGGGCAAAATGACCACCTTCTCATGGATGTTCAGGAATCTGCCCGGGACCCCCGCGGAGCCGCAATCGTCACCTTGGCGGCAGCGTTGCCCTCGGTTGCAGTTCACCACCTGCACCAATGCCCGACAATGGGTTCCCGCCATCCTCAGCCGCGTGCGGCAGGCCGCTGAGCCGAACGAGCAGATCAAAAAACTGGCTGAGACGGTGGTGGAGGACGAAGCCGACCCCACCGAGCGCATCCGCAAAATCGCCAGGAAGCTGCACGATTCGTTCAAGTTCTTGAACTCGCCCAAGACGTT
>JAGLWJ010000605.1 GCA_023133475.1 Phycisphaerae bacterium
TACGATTTGCCCGATGACCTTTCGAAGTGGCCCTTGACCATGTTCCGCGTCGTACGCTTTCGCGCAGCGTATGCATGGCCACCCGTCGAGCCGATTCCGTCGTTCGCGCCAGGGCTGACGGCTCACCAGGAGGTTCGCCCTCCCAAGCTCCCGAACGTCGGGTCTGCGGACCCGCCCTACGGGGGTTTGGGCATTATGGTGATATGGGAAACCCTGACGTGCAAAAGAAGACGCCCTGTCCGAAAAGTTCGGACAGGGCGTCAAGAGGGTTATCGAAAAGCCGATCGCTTATTTTCTACAGAGGCTCACAGTCGGGGTCGGGCATGGGGCAATCGGGGTCGCAAACGCCGTTACCGTAGAGCCCCTCCTGTTCGCACCAATCCTCGCCGCCAGGCTCGCAGTCGGGGTCGGGCATGGGGCAATCGGGGTCGCAAACACCGTTACCGTAGAGCCCCTCCTGTTCGCACCAATCCTCGCCGCCAGGCTCGCAGTCGGGGTCGGGCCTGGGGCAACCGGGGTCGCAAACGCCGTTGTCGTAGAGCCCCTCCTGTTCGCACCAATCCTCACCACCACCGCCGGGCTCGCAGTCGGGATCAGGCCTGGGGCAATCCGGGTCGCAGACGCCGTCGCCATACCAGCCGTTCTCTTCGCACCAGTCGCCCTCTTGCTCGCAATCCGGGTCGGGTCTCGGGCAGAACGGGTCGCATTTGCCGTCACCGTAGAGCCCGAACTCGGCGCACTCGTCGAACTCCTCGCAGTCCGGGTCGGGGAACAGGCACTCGGGATTGCAGACCCCATCACCGTACAGGCCCTGCTCCTCACACCTGTCGTAGAACTCGTCGCAGTCGGGGTCGGGCCTGGGGCAATCCGGGTCGCACCAGCCGTCACCATAGAGCCCTTCCTTCTCACACCAGTCCTCGCCCTCACAATCGGGGTCGGGGCGCGGGCAGAACGGGTCGCAGACGCCGTCACCGTACCAGCCGTTTTCGAGGCATTCGTCAAACTCGCCGGCTGACACGAAAACTTCACAGGCAAAGATGAAGACTTCGCCGTTTTTCATGTAGAGTTCCACCCCCACCTCGTAATGACCGGGCTCGAAAAAGGTAATCTCGGTGTGTGGGTCGAAAGGCCGGTCGATCCAGAAGTCGCTGGTGCCGAACACGTACCATTCGAGGTATTCGACATCCTCCTCGCCGTACTCGTCCTCATAATACTCGCCCTCTTCGTCATACCAGTCCTCCTCGCCCTCGCCATACCAGTCCTCTGCCTCTGGGTAGTCCTCCTCAGGGTATTGGGCCGGAGGCTCGTCATAGGGAGGCGGAGGGGAAAGGGGAACGGGTCCTGGTCCTGGTCCGGGAACGGGTCCGGGGCCTGGTCCCGGTCCGATGCCGAAGAATCCGGGTTGACCGATGAGCAGATCGCCGGGGCATTCGAAGTGGACATCGTCCCCATGCTCGGGCGGCTTGAAATCGCCCACCCGGACGCCGCAGATGTACACTTCAGCAACGCCCATTTCGGCGGAGCCGGCGTGCGGGTCAGAACCGAGGTGGGAGACGATCAGGGTGATTTCGATGAAACCCTCAGCCGTGGGCACGACCGTGGCGATGGGGTCGGCTGGGTTCTCGATGTATCCAAACCCGTTACTGACGAACCAGTCGTAATCGAGTTCAGCCTCTCGGTCCCGGGCGGCAAATTCGACTGGGAATGCTTCGTATGGCATGGCTTCGGGTGGGCAGAGAAGCCCGTTTGCCGCGTCTTCACCTTCGCCCCAGTGGTGATCGCAGGGGAACAGTCGTTCCTCCGGGGGGGTGGAGTTCTTATCGTGGTAGCGCACGCGGCCGAGCTCCGCTATCGGCGTCTCTTCCGCCAGATCGATGAGGACGAGGTCAAACTCGAGCACATCCCCGTTAAGTATGCCGTTGATGAGCGCGGCGTTGAACAACTGCTCGGTTCGCGCCGTCGTGTCGGTGAAGAATTCCACTTCAAACTCGATCTCGGCGAGGAACCGGCGTTCGATGGTGATCCCGCCTCGCATATCGAGTTGTGTACCGGTGAACACCGGCGTGACCCAGGCAGAGAAACCGAGGCCTTCCATGCCGGCAGTGAGGTTTATTGAGGTGAGGGATTCAAAGTTGATGGTGAATCCCTGGCTTCCTCCACCCATGCTGAAATCGGGGAAGACCAGCCCGCGGTCCAGCTCGGTCAAGAGACGCCCGTGGTTATTGAACGTCAGTTCGTTCAGAATTCCGGTCTGCTCGACACAAAGCCCTTCCCCCTCGAACAAGGTGAACGTCCTGCCAGCCAGGGCGAGGACTTCCTCTGGGATTTCATCCACATCCACGTTGCCCAACTCGTCTCCGGCGACTTCTCGGATATTATACAGGCCGTGGATTTGGGCGATGCGGCGGGCCGCCTCCTCCAGTGGAGTCCCCGCCAGCGGATTATCGGGGTTGTCGTCATCGAGGAGGTCGTCGATGATCTCCGCGTAGGTTTCCAATCCGTTCTGTAGCTGCGATATATCGTTGCCTGCTTCCCTCGCGTTGGTGGAGGCCCGGCGTTTGGTGGCTGCCATTGTGGTAAGGGAATACCCTGCGGGGGCTTCTCCATCAACCACCGTATAGTATACCTGGGCAGTGGTGCCATCGTAGGTGATGTCCGCATTGGTATTATCGGTCGAACGGAACTTGACAGGACGCCCATCGCTGTCCAGGGAGGCTTTTACCTCGGTTCCATCGACGCTACGGTAGTTGACCTCATTGACCTTGCCGTCGTCATCGGTGTGGATGGCGTATTCGTTGCCCTGGTCGTCCTTGGCGACGGCAAAATTGCCTCCCTCAACATCGGAGAAGTCCACGGAGAGTGCGCCGGCCTCCCCGGTTTGACCACCTCCGCCCGTTCCACCGCCTCCACCTCCGCCCGGTGCACCGCAACCAACGGCGGTGACGCAGGCGGCCAAGATTGCCAGGCGGCCGAGATTCCATAACAAGTTGGTGACATGTTTCATGATTTAGACCTCACTTTCTGGGATGAAGTAAACATCCAATTTACACTGCACAAGAGGGCGAACAAGTGCCTATCCGATAATTTCCCCCCTATTCATGCCCGCATGGCCGGAATATCGACGGGTGCGTGATTATGCTTCAACTCAAAACAGTTTTTTCGCTGCCGCTGCTTCTTTTTATGGATATGGGGGATGTAGGGCGGGTTCTACCCGCCTTCTCGGCATGGGGCGGTTTCTTGACGTGGGATGGCGGGTGAAACCCGCCCTACAACTGAGGTTGGCCAACCCGCCGGGTCCCTGGTATAGTGTGCCTCCAGCCGGGAGGGCCGACGAATGGAGACGTCGTCCCACTGACCTCGGCTTGGTGAAACACGACGATCATTCCAGGACAACCAGTAAACGAGGGCAGACCATCATGGCAACAATCGGAAGAAAAATGGCGGTTTGGGCTAACAAGCTCACCTACGATCAACTCCCCGACAAAACCATTCACGAAGTCAAGCGGCGGGTGCTGGACTCCATCGCCACTTCTCTGGGCGCCTACTACAGCCCACCAGCCAAGATCACTCGGGCGGTGGCTATGGGGATCGGCGACACCAGCGCCGCAACCGTGTGGGGCACTCGGCACAACACCTGCCCGGAGTTGGCGGCTTTTGCCAACGGGGCGATGGTGCGCTACCTGGATTTCAACGACACGTATCTCAGCAAGGAGCCGGCTCACCCCTCGGACAACATTCCCGCTGCGATCGCGGTTACCCAGGCTACCGGCAAGACCGGCAAGGATGCCATCCTGGGAGCGGTGATCGGATACGAGATTCAGTGTCGGCTGTGTGATGCCGACAGCCTGCGTGCCCACGGCTGGGACCATGTGACCTACGGAGCACTGTCCACCGCCCTGTTAGCCGGCAAGCTGTGGGGGCTGGACGAGGACCAACTCGAACACGCTCTGGGTCTGGCGGGCGTCTGCAACATCACCACTCGCCAGACGCGCACGGGGCAGATTTCCCATTGGAAAGCCTGCGCCTTCTCCAATGCCGGTCGCAACGGGGTCTTCGCCGCCGACTTGGCCCGACGCGGAATGACCGGGCCATACGAAATTTTTGAAGGCCCCAAAGGGCTGATGAACCAGCTTTCCATCCCCGACGCGAAGAACGTGATCCTCGGGACCGAGGGCGACTTCATGATCGACAAGACGTACATCAAGTTCTGGCCGGCGGAGTATCATTCGCAGTCTGCCATTGATGCCATGCTCCAGCTTCGACCGCGGATCGACGTGAACAAGGTCGAGTCTATCCACATCGGAAGCTTTGAGGCTGCGGTGAGCATCATCGGCTCGGAGCCGGAAAAGTGGCGCCCCACCTCACGCGAGACCGCCGACCACTCGATGGGCTACTGCACAGCCGTCGCCCTGATCGACGGCGACGTGACCCGAGAATCGTTCGCCGAACAGCGTCTGGCTGACCCTCAGGTGCTCGACCTGCTGGACAAGACCAAGATCACCGAGGAGCCCGAACTCAATCCCGCCTATCCCAAGGGCATCCCCAACCACATCACGGTTACGATGGCCGACGGAACCAAGGTGGACAAGCGGGTGGACTTCCCCCGAGGCCACGCCGAGAACCCGATGACCGACGAAGAAGTCATTGCCAAGTTCAAGCGGCTGGCTGACGGCGTGGTGGCCGACGCCACCGCCGAGAAGATCATCGACCGCGCCATGCACCTCGACGAGTTGACCGATCTATCGGAGCTGTTCGCCTTCGACGTGCTTGCGGAGTTATCAGGTTAACCTGGGGTGATGGCGATCCGATAAACAGGTTGTGGGTGAATCTGCCGACGGGGCGGGTCCGATAAATCATCTTGCGCGAACTGGAGCCGTTCACGTGATCGAGAAACGAGAGAGACGGGATCGCCGCACCGAGCCAAGATGGGCCAAAGCCGGCAAAGTCTCATGGGGAAACGCGGGCACTTATGCCACTTTCCCGGCGTGGTTGAGCGACGAGTCTCGCTCGAGCGTGTCTTTTATCACCTCAGCCGGAACCCTGCCTGATCTGGGCGACAGGATCGAACTTATTGGTCTTCACCTGTTCCCGCAGCAGTATCACGTAACGCGGACCGCGCCCTATGATGGTCGTCTTTCGCTCATTGCCTGTCGCCGTGCCCGAGCGGTGCAGGTTGAGAGGTTGACGTTTTCCGCTTCGGAGACATGAGGATGAGACTCGAAGCCCATCAGAGCTTGTTGCACGTGATGCGGTATGTGCTAAGCGCGTTGATTTTCACTGCGGTGGTGCTCTTTTGCCGGGTGGCGAACTGATCCCGGGCACCGGCAAGAGAATCCGCACCCAACAGCGTCCAGCGCGGCCTTGGGCTGCAACCCCAAATCAGTACCGCGACCGTAAGGGAGCGGCCAATCCAAGTAGAGCCGCTCCCTTACGGTCGCGGTACAGAACAGATTTTCGTGGTTGGTAGTGCACCTTGCACCACCGCACCGGAAGACGGACAATGTGAGACAGACTGGTTTGTGGGTGGAGACGGGCGTTTGCCAAACGTCGGTCGTTCGGTTTCCGGCGCTGAGGTGACAGCGGTGAGGCGCTTGCGTTGTGGATTGTTGGGTTTGGCGGGGCGGGGGCAGGACTTGCTCGAGGCGGTCGCTTCAAGCCCGGTGGTGGAACTGATCGCGATTGGTGATCCGGGTCAGCCGGATTTGCGGCGAACGGCGGAGAAGTTTCGGGTGCAGGCGTTTGAGGACTGTCGTTCGCTTCTGGTGGAGATGTCACCAGAGGCGCTCTTTTGCGCACTGCCGGTCTATCAGGCTGCCGATTACCTGCCGGTGGCGGCGGAGCGTGGGATTGGGGTTTTTCAGCTTACTCCCTGGGCGATTGACTTCGAGAGTGCGGCGGGTCTGGTGCGTCTGTTCGAGAGTTGCCGGTGCCCGCATGTCATCGCGCGCCTGTGGCGAGTGGAGCCGGCATACCAACGGCTTGGGGAGGTCCGGGAGTTTTTCGGGCGTGTGTATGCCGTGGAGGTGCACGTGTCCGCCCCCAGGCCTGACCGCGAGGGGTGGCTTGGCGATGCGAAGCGGGCTGGTGGGGGCACGTTGTTGCACGATGCCTACGAGCAGGTGGACATGGTGGTGACCTTGTGCGGGTTGCCCGAGCAGGTTTATGCGGTAGCTGGGTGGTTCCCAGGCCCCGGCGATCCGCGCCCATACGACACGGAAGACGCGATGTCGGTTGTCTGTCGATATGCACAGGACCGCTTTGCGACCGTCGCCAGTTATCGCACTGCCGGGGGGGATGACTGGAAAGTGACACTTCGCGGAACCGCTGCGACGGCTGAGGTTTTGCCGCAATCCTTGCGGGTGCTCAGCTCTGAGGGGGACTGTGTTTCCCAGGCCCGGGTATGCTCACGTAACCGTTACACCGCCGCGGTGGCTGCCTTTGCGGATTCGCTGCTGGAGGGGACAGACCTGGAGCCCACGTCTCAGGATCACTTGCCCACCATGGCGGTGATACAATCCGCCTATCTGTCCGCCCGCACCAGCCACCCCGAGTCCCCCGCAAAGTTCCTGCATCTTGCCGGCAACCCGCAGTTGTAGGGCGGGTATGAACGAGGATAAGTCAGACCAATTTGTAGTTTCTCCGCCGTTGCCGGCCTATCTTGATGCCGAGGTGATCCGGACGATGCCCGATCGCGTCAGGAGGGGGTTGCAAGAGTTGCCCTGCTGCCGCGCATGCCCGCGTAATTGTCGAGTCAACCGGATGGCCGGCGAGACCAGGGTATGCCGCACCGGTCGATATGCCCGGGTGAACTCGGCCTTTGCCCACCTTGGCGAGGAGAACTGCCTGCGTGGATGGCGTGGTTCGGGCACCATCTTCTTTGCGGGGTGCAACCTTCGCTGCGTATTCTGTCAGAATTGGGACATCTCCCAGCAGGGCGACGGGCGTGAAATGGATGCTTCCGCTCTGGCTGACGTGATGCTGGCTTTGCAGGAGTGCGGTTGTCACAACATCAATTTCGTCACCCCCGAGCACGTGGTCCCGCAGGTGGTCGAAGCGTTGGGTTTGGCTATCGACCGTGGCCTGCGTCTGCCGGTTGTCTACAACACCAGTGCCTACGACTCGCTCTCGTCGCTGAAGCTCATGGATGGGCTGGTGGATATTTATATGCCGGACTTCAAGTTCTGGTCGGCGGAATCCGCCAGGCGGTTATGCAAGGCGAAGGACTATCCCGAGCGAGCCCGCCAGGCGGTTCGTGAGATGCACCGCCAGGTGGGCGATTTGCACTTCACGCCGCAGGGGTTGGCCTGCCGAGGCCTACTCGTGCGGCACCTGGTGATGCCCGGTCTGCTCCAGGAGAGCCGAGAGATATTTCGGTGGTTGGCGGATGAGGTTTCGCCCGACACCTTCGTGAACATCATGGCCCAGTACCATCCGGACTACCAGGTCGGGCGTATCATAGAGACCGGCCCGCGAGCTGGTCAGCCCCGGCACCCGCAAATCAACCGCTGCCTCACGTCAGCCGAGTTGGAATTCGCCTACCAGTCCGCCCGAGAAGCCGGTTTGTGGCGGTTCGATAAATGAGTGGCAGGCTTGCGCTAGGCCCGGCATTTATGCCGGGTATAGGCGTGGTTGCCTTTGCCCCCAGTAGGGTGGGTGGAACCTGCCGTAGGCAGGTGGAACCCACCAACCGGCGACGAGTCCAAGGTCCAAGGTCCAAAGTCCCGCTGGTTTCCAACTTTGGAC
>JAGLWJ010000606.1 GCA_023133475.1 Phycisphaerae bacterium
GCGAGGTTCCACCCACCCTACGGCTTGGCGGTTTGATGTTCATCTGGCACAATGGCAAAGATGAATCGAGAACCTCAACCACCTCGAAACGCCACCGATGCCCGCACACCATGGGTCAAGCTGCGTTCCGTGGCATATCGGCCGTTTATCTACCGTAAGATGGTTCAAGCCGCGTCGCCCGAGGCGTCGGCCGGCGACGTGGTGACGGTGCTTGACAAGCACGGCGAGGTCTTCGGATCGGGTCTGTACAATCCCCGGTCCGAGATCGTGCTGCGTATGCTGGTTTTTGGCTCACGGGCGATCGACGATCAGTTCTGGGCCGAATCCGTCGAGCATGCGGTCGCCTTGCGGCGCGACGTGCTCAAGCTCGATCGGCACACCTCCGCCTATCGAGTGATCCATGCCGAAGGCGATGGACTGAGCGGGCTGGTGGTGGACCGGTATGCCGAGGTTCTGGCGTTTCAAGCCCATAGCCTGGGTATAGCCGGGTTGCTGCCGAAGCTGATCCCCATCGTACACCGCGCGTGCGGCACGCGGTATCACACCGTCGGCGTGGACGACCGCGTGCGCAAAGCGGAGGGTATCAAGACAACTGTGCCGGACTCAGCCGATCTCCCGCGGTCGGTCAAGGTCTCCGAGAACGGGGTTCGATTCAAGGTTCGCTTCGACATCGGGCACAAGACCGGTTTCTTCTGCGATCAGCGGGACAACCGGCTCAAGCTCGCCGGCCTGACAGATGGGGCGGACGTGCTCGACGCCTGCTGTTATGGTGGTGGGTTTGGAATCTACGCCAAAGTCAAAGGCCAAGCTGCCCAGGTCACCTGTGTGGACCTCGACGAGGAGGCCATCGCCATGGCTCGCCAGAATATGAACCTCAACTCTGTGCGGGTCAACCTGGTGCAGGCGGACGTGTTCCCCTATCTCAGGCAGATGCAGACGAACCACAAGTTATACGATGTGGTGGTGCTCGATCCGCCCAAACTGGTGTTCGGCCGTAGCGATACAGACGACGGGCGGAAGAAATACTACGATCTGAACCGTTTGGCCATCGCGGTGGTGAAGCCCGGCGGTTTGTTGGTGAGTTGCTCGTGCAGCGGTGCGGTGTGTTGGGCGGAATTTATGGGCATCGTCTCAGCCGCGGCGCGGTCTACAGGAAAGACGATCCAGTACATTGATCGCAGCGGTGCGGCGGGCGACCACCCGGTGCGGCCTGACGCACCCGAGTCGGAGTACCTCAAAGTCGCCTGGATGCGGCTGACGTGAGTTTTAGCTAGCAGCTTTCAGAACGTAGGGTGGGTGGAACCTCGCGGAGCGAGGTGGAACCCACCAACCGGTGCGGTGGGTTTCGCCCGCCTGCGGCGGGCTCCACCCACCCTACAACTATTTACCCCTCTTTTTGCTGTTGCAAGAGCGATGTGGGCGGATAACATTAGCCGGCGAACCGGCCCGACGGGGGGAGACAGGCTCCCGTCCGTTGGTGGCTGATGGGAACGGCTTTGCCGCAATCGTCCTTGCGTCAACCCGAGCCAACAAAGACAAAGGCACAAAATGAAAGTCCACGAATATCAAGCACGGCAACTGTTGCAGAACGCCGGGGTCCCCGTTCCGGTGTCGGAGGTGGTCGAGACAGCCGATGCGGCAGTTCAGGCCCACAAGACAATCGGCAAGATGGTGGTGGTCAAGGCCCAGGTTTTTGCCGGCGGGCGAGGCAAAGCCGGCTTTGTCAAACTGTGCAAAACATCGCAGGAAACCGAGGCGGCTGCCAGGTTCATGCTCTCCAACCGCATGGTCTCCAAGCAGACCGGCCCCGAGGGGATCGAGGTCAAGAAGCTGCTGGTGGCTGATGCCGTGGACATCGAGTCGGAATACTACGTCGGCGTGGTGCTGGACCGGGCCAAGCGGGTCCCGGTGATGATGGTCTCGCGCGAGGGCGGGGTCGAAATCGAGGAGGTGGCTGCCCGCAATCCCGAAGCCATTGTCAAGGAATGGTTTCACCCGCATCTGGGCTTGCAGGGGTTCCAGGTGGCCAAGTTGATCGATGCCCTGGGGCTTACCGACAAGGAGCAGGCCAAGGCGGCGGGTAAAGTCCTGCGTGGGTTGGCAAAGATTTTCCTGGAGAAGGATTGCTCGCTGGCGGAGATCAACCCGCTGGTCCGCACGCCGGGCGGCGAGATTCTGGCGATCGACGCCAAGATGAACTTCGACGACTCCGCCATCTTCCGGCACACAGACTTGCAGGAGATGCACGACCCCTCGGACGAGAACGAAGCGGAGCTGCGGGCCAAAAAGGCTGACCTGACCTACATCGCCCTGGACGGCAACATCGGTTGCCTGGTCAACGGGGCGGGTCTGGCGATGTCCACTATGGACATCATCAAGCTGTACGGCGGCGAGCCGGCGAATTTCCTTGACGTGGGCGGATCAGTGACCACCGAAGGGGCGGTTGAAGCCTTCCGCATCATTCTGGCTGACCCGAAGGTCAAGGGCGTGTTGGTGAACATCTTCGGCGGGATCGCCAAGTGCGACACCATCGCCGAAGCCCTGATCGCCGCCGCCAAGGAGGTCGGATTCAAGGTCCCGGTGGTGGTGCGACTCGAGGGCACCAACGTCGAGCGAGCACGCGAGATGCTCAAAGAAGCCAACATCGAGCAACTGACCTCGGCGGAGGACCTCACCGACGCGGCGAAGAAGGTCTGTGCTCAGGTGGCGTAATCAGCCGAAACGGGAACCCACCCTACGGGGAAGGCGGGTAGAACCCGCCCTACAGAGAAGGCGGGTGGAACCCGCCCTACAAGATCCCCGAGGCGTGCAGGGCCTCCAAACGCTCCAGAACCGGCTTGATCTTCAGCCGGGTCTTGTAGGTGATTACCTCCGTCGGGAGCAGCGGGAGCTTGTCGGCTACCGAACCGGCGACGGCTACGATGATTGGCGTATCCTTAAACAAGGCAAGCGTTTGCGCCTTCCTCTCAAGGTACTCGGGGGTCCAAAAGCCGACGATCTCCAGGTAGACCACCGTGCCGTCGGTGTGCCGAAAGACGAAGTCGGGAACAAACACCTTCTGGCCCCGAGCCAAAAAGCCCCCCTCCCGCTGCAAACACCAGCCATCCCGCTCGGGGCCAAACCTCTCGGCAAAGATACGCTCGACCTCCGAGTCGAACTCCTCGTCAGGCGATAGATGACTGTGTAGCCGATCCCGGGGTGACAACTTGAAAGTGGCAATCCCATAAGGCAAACGCAGACGCGCCGACATATCCCAACCGCGGCAGGCCAACAGGCCGGGAAGAAACTTTGCCATGTCCACCCCATAACGACGTGTCTGCCGGAGCACCGACGCCGGGCCGGAAAAGCGGACGCGGTATTTCCCCAGGCCAACAGCTTCGGTCTCGTGCAACAGACGGTTGAACTTGGCATGACGGAATATCTTTCTAAAGTCATCGCGCACCATAACCGTCATTTCCTCGGCCCAGAACAGTAAGGTCTGAGCCTGAGCCACGTTGTACCGGCGGAGCAATTCCTCGGCGGTGCTGTATCCTTCCATCTTCTTCAACCGATGGAAGGCCGGCAGGTCGGCATACATGGCCCTTTCGAGCTGCAACCAGGGCATCCCCACCTCGCCGGCTATTTGTTTCTTGACCTCGCGTTCGGCGTGCTCGAACAGGGTGTCCGGCGTGACCACCAGGGGGTGACGTTGGGCAGCCAAATCGAACACCCGCTGCCGCAGGCGATACGCCCGGCCATCAATATCGGTCTGGTATTCGGCGGCCTGATCGAGCAGGCGGATGAACGACCGGATTCGTTGCGGAGGGCACTGGGGTTCCTCGTTAAAAACCGCCGTAGCATGGCGATGAAGTTGCTCGCGAGTGGCGCCTTTCCCACAACGGTAGATGGCCAGCAATTGCTCGACCAGCGGGACATAGTGGGCATGGGTGTCGCGAGTCAGGCAGTCCGGGTAAGCCCGGCCTCGGCTACAGGTGTAGAGGGCGAGCTCCTTGGAAAGCATGCTTATCTCATCATGCCCAGAACCATTGCCGTTGCGAGATCACTTCCGGCACTTTCTTCCATTGCCTTCTTGACCAGCTCAAGCTCGCCGGAATCCAGCCATACCCCACCACAAGAAGGGCAGCGGTCGATTATGATGTTCTGCACGATCTCCTTGCTCATAACAGAACCATCAAGCGGGCAGGTGCGTTTTTCCTCTCTTTCCGCCTGGAGTTGAAGTTGACATTCCTCGCAAGTGGGGAGCCCCTCGGGGGTCTCTTCCCGCGTTTTTTTCCCACATCTGACACAGTGTTCGCCAAACAATCCCATGGTGGTCACTCCTTTGTCAACCAGCCGTAATACGAAATGCAATTTCTCATGTGCCCAACTCCCCTCATATCATTTTATCCGAGTAGCCGTCTGGTAACCAGCACCTGCGGCAGGTTTTCGGGTGTGGCCATATTTTGTGGCATCAGGCGGGTGGCCCATCGCTTTAGCGGTGGGGGACGCGAA
>JAGLWJ010000607.1 GCA_023133475.1 Phycisphaerae bacterium
TGTCAAGGTTTGTGAAGGTTGGGGTAGCCATCAGTTATCAGCTATCAGTCATCAGCCACCGTACCGCCGGCTTCCAGCCGGCACCTCTTGCCTCTTGCCTCTTGCCTTCTGCCTTCTGCCTTCTGCCCTAATCTCCCACGTCCGCGTACGGCGGGCTATGTCGGTCCGGCATGTTGTCCAGGTAGGCGGTGCCGACGTTGGTTACGTTGATGCGGAGTCCGCCACGTTGGGCGTTAAATGTGACGTCACCTTGCCGCACCGCATCCACTGTTTTGTCGATCGTGTAGCCACTTACATCTTCCTCCAGCACCATCAGGGAGGTCATTCCTACGACCTGCCCGCTTGTCAGCAGCCCTTGTTTTACCGCCCGCTTAGCCGCGCTTTCGCCGCGCGAACGGCTGGAAAGCTCCAAGCGTTTGCGTTGGAGTTCCATAGCCAGGGCGTCGGCGGCATGGGCTCCGGTGGTCTTTTCCTTCTCAATTTGCGCATCGGTGGAGGCAATAGCGAAGGTCAGCCGCGTGATTTCGTCCCCCGCCAGTTGCTTGTTGATAGTCTCGGCGGTGATATCACGACCACCGAGAGCCGCCTGCTGATATTGGCCAATAAAGTCTTGGACCCGCTCCACGCCGGTAATCGCGCCCAACCCACCAGCGATAGCCTCCCGCCCAAATAGCACCTCCAGGTCCGCTGTGCTCAACTTCCCCTCCCCATAGGCCTGGTTAAGCCCGGCGAGAGTATCCAACACTCCAGCCCCCTTTGTGACACCAGCCCGACGCAGAGTCTTCTCTCCCTCTGGCGTGCCCCTCCCGGCCAGAGCAAGAATAAAGTTTCGGGCGGCGGTGGCACCTTTGCGCTGGTCGCCAACCTTCTTGGCGATCACCATAGTCAGCCCCAAGGTCTCTGCCGTGCTCAAACCGGCTGCTTGCCCCGCCGCCAGGGGCTCGGCAATAGATTCGCCAATTGCCCCCATATCAGTTTCAGGCGCGAGTTCCTTGGATTTGGCAATAATGTTTTGGATTGTCGCAGACGAGGTCTCCCCGGTCACATTGGCAATCGAGGCATAAGCCGTCACCAGTGACCCCAGGGGAGCCGCCGTTGTACGGCCTAGTTCCTGGATTTCCAAAAACGCCTGCATCTGGGCATTGGGATCGAGTTCAGGCAGCTTGCTTTTGAGTTGGGCAAACGCTTCTGCCGACTCGCTCATGCCCCGCCCGCCGACCTTGGCCGACGCCGCAACAAAATCTCGCGTGCGCGGATCAAACTCCTGCGACAGAAACTGCAAATCGCGAAAGCTCGCGGCAAAGTCCTTGGCGGCTTGCGCTGTTTCAAGCAAATCTTGCTTGATGAGTTGGAACGCTTCGGCGAGTTTTTCGATCCCGACTTGCGTGGCAACGGCGCCACGGAGTTCCGAAGCAAACTCCGCCACGGGGCCGGTGGCTCTCTGCGACGTAGCCCCAACTTTCGCCGTGGCATCCTCGACGTGTTCCGCCCCCTCGCCGACGCTATCCAGCGCCTGGCGGACGGCGTCGGCACCATGGATTCTGATTGTCTCTTCAATCGCGCCCATTTGTTGCAACTCCAGGAACCCGTGCTAGGGTGCCGCGGCCTCGGTGATCATGGTGCTCGGCGTATCGGCACTTCCGGGGTTACAGCGCAACTTGCATCGGTAGGTTCCTATGCCCCGGTCCTGCCTGGTTGGCAGCGTGATGGCCGTACCGCTGAACACGCAGTTCTTCGCGGTGATTATCCGGTCAGTCCCGCCGCCCTCGGTCCGCCCGGTCACGACCAGGTTGGATTCGGCGTTACCTAGTGCGGTGTTGTAGGCTTGCACGTCCTCGAAGGTTGCCTGCCCGGCCACGGTGAAGTCAACCGCATCGGTCTCGGTCGGCTCCCCGTCGCTACCAAACGTTTTCTCGACCACATCGATATCAAACGACACCTCGCGCAGCCCCTCGATTTGCACGGCATTGTGCGTCACCTGCGTCGTATTAGTCACTCGGATTTTTGCCACAGTTAAGCCCTCGCACCGAAGCTGTCAGCTATCGTACCGCCGGCTTCTAGCCGGCCCTCTTGCCTCTTGCCTTCTTAATAATCCCCGCGCGGGCGGTAGTACCGCACTCTCACCGCGAACTCGGCCCACACTCGGTCGCCTTCGTTTTCCGCCGCCCCGTTATCGGTGTCCCACCGTCCGGCTTGGTATTCGACGTCCGCTACCGCCATCGCGCCGACGGCATCGCGGAGTACCTTAATCAATCGCCCGAGCACTTCGTCCTGGGATTCGTCGTCACCGAGCCGTGCGGCGACCAGGAATGCGTATTCCACTTCGTATTGAAGTTCGCCATCGCTACCGGCGTCGTCGGACTCGGCGTCACCTTCCACCCACACCGCTAGAAGCGGAAACTCCTCTTCGCGCAGGACATTCACTTGTCGGCGGCGAACCACCTCGAAGGCGGCGGCGATCTCCGCCTTGCCCAGCAGTTGCCCGATATACCCACTAAATGCTGCGTCGGTCAGTGCCACGGTTGTTACCCTTTCAGCAAGGCGGTCCGTTCCTGTTGGATTGCCACTACGAAGGTATCGCGGTGTTTCCGCACGCCCCCGCTAAGCCAGTGCCGTGCGGGCACCTTCACGCTTTTCTTTAGCACAAACAGCGGCACCAGCTCACTGACCTTGCCACCCGCTTTGCCCCGCACTCGCTTGGCGTAGCACAACAGTGGCGGCTTGCCTTTCTGCTTGAGCATGAACATATTCGGATGTTTCCTGGCCGCTTCGCGCGGGCCACCCGGATATCGCGGCTTACCGCCAGGCCCCCGTGCTGCGGGCAGGGGTATCGCCAGTGCTTTGGCATTCTTGGGGCGGATCACTCCACCGCGTTCATGGATAGCGGCGTACTTTGTAGCGGGGCCTTTAGTGACCCCCACCGCCGCTACAACGGTGGCACCTGTGGAGAGCACCCGCCCGCGAAGGCTTGCACGCAGTTTACCGGTCACCACTTTGAGTGCCCCATCCGGGCCAAGCTCTTGTTCCGCGATCTTACTGGCCAGTTGTTCCGCGCCGTACCGTGCCGCTCGGGTTATCGCGGGCAAAACCCGTTTACCCAATCCGCCCAACCGGCGAATCTCACGCTCAGAAGCGCCATCAAGTTTGATCTCAATCCGGAACACCGCGTATTGCCTCGTTGCCT
>JAGLWJ010000608.1 GCA_023133475.1 Phycisphaerae bacterium
GGACAAGGATCGCCGCCGACATCTCAGTCCATTCGGTCGGAGTGGAGGCGCTTATATGATAAGTGGTATCGACCTTTTCATAGTGATCTTCTTTATCGTAGGCATCTTCGTTGTCGGCGTTTACTTCAAGAAGTTCATCCACACGTCGGAGGACTACTTCCTGGCAGGCCGAAAGCTTGGCTGGTGGGTGATCGGGATGTCGATCATCGGCACGAACATCGGCGCCTACGACTACGTCGGCGGAGCCGGGGCTGCGTATGAGGTGGGCATCGCGCAGGCCAATTTTGAATGGATCGGCGCGATACCAGCCATGGTGATTTCCGCCTTGCTCTTTGTGCCGTATTACTGGCGGGCGGAGGCCTATACGGTCCCGGAGTATCTGGGCAAACGCTACAGCCAGCCCGTGCGGGTGATCGAGGCGCTGTTCTGGGGCAGTTTTCTGATCTGTGCTCTGGCGATTTTCTTCTGGGCCAGCGGTGTGATGATTAACACCTACATCGGCTGGCCCATCTGGCTCGGAATCCTGCTCACCGCCATCATTGTGGGAATCTATACGGTGACCGGCGGCCTCACTGCGGTGGCCATGACGGACGTGATTCAGCTAGCAATCATGCTGGTCGGCGGGCTGGCCGTGGCGGTGATCGGATTCCACGAAGTGGGTGGCTGGGGCGGTCTGGTTGCCAAGATCGCGCCCGAGCACCCGGACCACTTCCGGCTGTTCCTGCCACTCAGCCACGAGACCTACCCGTGGCTGGGGATGATATTCGGGTTGGGACTTGTTCTATCCCCCGCTTGGTGGTGTTGTCATCAGGCGATTATTCAAAGGACGCTGGGGGCACGTTCCGAGTGGGACGCCAAGGCGGGCATGCTCAGCGCGGCCTTTCTGAAGATGCTTGTGCCGTTGCTGTACGTCCTGCCGGGCCTGTTTGTCCTGGCGCTCGCCGCCGAGCCGCTGGCCGACAAGGATCAGGCGTTGCCCTGGGCGATCAAGAACATGCTGCCTGCGGGACTAGCCGGTCTGGTGTTCGCGGCGTTTCTCGCCGCCATCTTTTCGAGCGTCGATTCCACGCTCAATTCGGCCGTGACGATTTGGACGCGGGACATCTACCAGAACCTCATCGTGAAGAAGGCGCCCGACCGGCACTATCTCAACTTCGGCAGGTGGTTGACGATGGTCTTTGTCGTCATGGGAGCCCTGCTGGCCAAGCCGCTCACCACGAGCTTCGAAGGCATATACCTGGCCATGCAGACTTTGCTTACATTCTTCCAGGGGCCGACGCTTGCAACCGTCCTGCTGGGCATCATGTGGGTCCGGGCCACGCGTTGGGGTGGCCTGTTCGGATTGGTGGGCGGGGTGGCCTGTTCCACAATACTGCACATGACTGGGATGAACTTCCTCTACGTGGCCTGGTGGTCGTTCGTGGCGGCGCTGTTCATCAACGCTGTGGTTAGCCTCCTCACCAAGCCCGAACCACTGGAGAAGTTGAGAGGGCTCGTGTATGGCCTGGTGATGAAGGACGAACACGTCCAAAACGGCCTTTCCCGCCGGGCTCAAGGAGGCGAATAAGATGGCCGAGTGGCTCGCCGATATCCCGTTGTACTGGGCCAAGATCATCGGCACGATCTTCTTCGTGTCCGTGATGATCTGGGCCTTGACCAGACCGAAGGATTATATCTTCCAAGGGGCGCCCGACAGGAAATCCTGGCGCGACCTGAGACTCTGGGCGGTCGTCGTCCTGCTGGTCCAGATAATCATCTACATAGGATTCTGACGGTCTCCCCTGGAACTACGCGGCTGCGCGAGGAGAAGCCCATGCCGGACACGAAACCATCACGAGAAAGCGGCCCGAACCCCCTGGAGGTAATTGGGCTCTTCTGGATTGCTCTGGGGGGCATCATGGTGGTCGCCGTCTACGCACCTCCGACCATGTTCGGAAAGCTGACGAATCTGGCGGCTGGTGTGATCCTCCTGGCGATAGGCCTGATTGCACTGCTCAAAGGACGGGGGAAGCGGATCTCCGGCGAGACAGAAGACGAATGATGTTTGCCAAACCCGTTGTCCGGAAGGACGCCGCCCTGGACAGGCTTGCCAAGCGCAGGGGGCTGCTCTTTGCGATGAGCAGGCCGGAGCCCGAGAGAATCGAGCTGATCTACTTCCCGTATTACCTGTTCGAACTCTCGCTTCTGGTGAAAGGCGGCAAGCAATCGGTTTTCGTCGGCTCGGACGGCGTGCTGGGGGATCTGGTGTTCCTGGAAATGGAGACGCTCGAGTTCGTGGAACAGGCGGATGCCCCGCGCTTCGACTTCCATATCGACATGGAGAAGGCCAGGGCGAAGGTCCTGGATGAATACCAGTGGATACTGGTCAAGCATGGTTTCCATAGGAAGAACCCTCCCAGACTGGAAGCCGTCATGAACACGAAGCGCTTGTACTACCCCTATTGGGTGGCGTACTACAAGCGGCGCAAGGGCTACGACTTCAAGGCCGTGGACGCGGTATCCCGCGCGCCGGTGGGAATTCCCATGCGGCGGGCATTCCTGGCGGCCTTCGCGCAACAGTAGCTCGGACAGGCAAGAGAAGGTTCCTGACACGAAGCGGATGTGTGCGATTCCGCCGTGTCTTGCCCTCGCGGGTCTCCTTCCTCGCCCGGTTAACGTCTCCCTCAGTGAGAGGTGCCGCTTTGCTTGCGCTGCTCGCTGTTCCGTTTCAGGCTGGCCATACTGACTTTGATGTCCAGCACCGGCGTTCCGTTGAAGGCATCGAGGTTGCGAACCACGAGCGTCGTGCCCTTGACTTCCAGAAGTTCTACCTCTGTGACCCCGATGGGTGTCAGCCGGTCCGGCGTGCGTGAAGCGAACGGCCCGACCCGCTTGCCGTCAAAGCCGCGGGCAAAGACGCTTCGGATCGGGCGGGCCTTGTGGAAGTGCCACAGAATCAGTAGCGACGTTTCGTCTTCGAGGCCCTTCATAAACCGGGCCATGCCTGGATACAGATGGATCTCTGAGATGTCGCTGCCCGTGATGCCGAAGTCGCCCGGGCCGCATTCCTTGTCGTTGACGACGTAGCCGATGGGTCTGGTCACAATAGACTTCGCATCATCGGGATACAGAGCCGAGAGAGAAACCGCCTTGCCATTGATCATGATCATTTCGCGAGGTCCAGGATTTCGATTCGGGTTGTTACACCCGATAGCCGCAAAAAGCGCTGCCGCCACTGCGCATGTTAACAAGTGCTTCATTTGCTCTCTCCCGGGAAATGCCGGATAAACCTATGGATTCACCCGCCACTCCAAAACGCCGCCGGAGAATCCAGGGCGCAATTGAACCTCCAGGCGCACCGCGTCCGTGTGAATGGCGTCGAACATGGTCTTGTTGAAGCGGTCCTTCTCGACGCCGTAGCCGCCGGGGTTCTTGACGGGCTTCCACACGCCGCCATCGCGATACAGCAACCGCCACGATTGCGGCATACGACAATGACCGCGCCCGGTATCGTCGAACCAGTAAACCTCAACGGCAGTAACCTTTATGGGTTTCGGAAAGTCGTATTGCACCCACTCGCTCGCACCCTTGTGGTCCCACCAAGTCATGCGTGGAATGCCTTGATCGCCGGAGGAGGTTGGCAGCGTGCCGTCGTTCAGCGCGGACACCGTGTCGTTCCGCCAGCAATGTGATGCACTGGTCTTGAATGCGGCGGCCAGCGGCGGCAGGGGGATGTCCTCGGGGCTGCGCGGCATCCAGACCGTCATTTCGTTCGCGCCGCGATGGCACCAGGCATAGTAGGGAATGGTCGTTAGTTCGATCTCCTCGAACACCGGCCTGCCGTTTTCGTTCCCCCGCACGGCCTTGCCCTTGCCGCGAATGATGGTCAGTCCGCCGAGTAGATCGGGGCGCTGTTCCGAATACAGGACCGCGTCATCCGGTAGTGCGATGTTCAGCACCTTGCCGTCGTGGTCCGCGCCCTCGATGCAATAGACGATCGGCCCGCGTTCCAGCGCGACGTGCCCGCGATTCTCGTGGACGTTTTCGTGGCACAAAACGCGCCGCACCGGCATCGGCAAGTTCAGCTCCACGGTGTCGCCGGACTTCCATTTACGCCGCAGGATGGCATAGCCGTCTTTCATTTTGCTCGGAACAGCTTCGCCGTTGATGGCAAGTGTCACCGGTTTGGCCTGGGCATTCTGATAACGGTACAAATCGCTCGGCACGGGTCGCCCCCGCGCCCAGCCCGGAATGCGCAGACGCAGCTCGAACTCCGCCGGCTGGTCCGGCTCGACGATGATCTTAACGGCCCCACTCCACGGATAATCCGTCTTCTGAATCAGCCGCACGGAATTGCCGGCCAGATTCAGCTTGCCGCCGCCCGCGACGTACAGGTTGACGTACCCGACGTCGCCCCGCTGGGCGTAAACCATGCCGGCGATGGACGGGACAAACCGAACGATGTTGACCGGACAGCAGGAACAACGGAACCAGGCGCTACGCTCGATGTTGCCGTGGTTGAAACGATAGTGCCCGTCGCAAGCCAGCGGATTGGGATAGAAAAACGTGTCGCCCCGGAGCGAGACACCCGATAGGAAGCCGTTGTAGATCACGCGCTCCAGCACGTCGATGTACTTCGCCTCGCCGTGCAGCAGGAACATCCGGTGGTTCCACAAGGCGTTGGCGATCGCGGCGCAGGTTTCGTTGTAAGCGGCCTTGTTGGGCAGCTCGTAATTCGCGCCGAAGGCTTCGCCCGAGTGGCGCGCGCCGATCCCGCCCGTCAGGTAGAGCTTCTTCGAGACAACGTTTTCCCAGATACGGTCGATAGCGTCGACGTAGGCTTGCTTGCCGGTCATGGCCGCTACGTCGGCCATTCCGCAATAAAGGTACCCCGCGCGCACGGCATGGCCGACGGCCTCGCGTTGGTCTGTGGCCGATATGTGGTCCTGACGGTATTCGCCATAGAGCTGGCCGCGTTTGTCCTGTCGCCCGCGCATGTCGATGAAGAACTCCGCCAGGTCAAGGTATTTCTTCTCGCCGGTGACGCGAAACAGCTTGACGAGGCCGATCTCGATTTCCTCGTGCCCCGGCACGTCCACGCGCTGACCGGGTTGAGGACCGAACACCTTCACGATCAGGTCGGCGTTCTTGATGGCCACATCCAGGAGTGCGCGCTTGCCGGTCGCTTGGTGATGAGCCACGGCGGCCTCATAGAGGTGCCCGACGTTGTATAGTTCGTGGCCGGACCCCAGGTGAGTCCAGCGTCCTTCCTTGCCGGGGTAGTCATAGTTGGGATCGTTAATCGTCCGGGCGGTGTAGAGGTATCCATCCTCTTCCTGTGCCGCGGCGATGTCATCGATCAAGGCGTCGAGATAGGTGTCCAGTTTGGGGTCAGGGTGCTGCGCCAGCGAATAAGAAGCGCCCTCGACGACTTTGAACACGTCGGAGTCATTGTAGAAAATGCCCTCGAACCCACCTTCGAGCCGCCCGGCGGCCTTGGCAAAATTGCTCAGTCGTCCCGTTTCTTCGCATTTCCGGAAGTTCGTCGGGATCGTTACCTTGCGATTCGTCTCCAGCCGCGGTCCCCATAAGCCGCCCGCAATGTCCACGTTGACGAACGGAACCGGCCGGATCGGATAGTCATTAGGCCCAGCAAACGCCACTACGGCTCGAAACAGTAAAAGCAAACAAAGACAGGATATCCAATGCATTGCCCGACTCCTCATTTGATGGAAAACCGATAGACGGTGGTGTGATGGTACTGTTCGCCCGGCCGCAGGGTGCATGAAGGAAACTCCGGCCTGTTGGGCGAATCCGGAAAGTGCTGCGTTTCGAGGCAAAAGCCATAGCGATGCTCGTACGGCTTGCCGCCCTTGCCGATGTTGCTGCCGTCCAGGAAGTTGCCGCAGTAGAATTGCACGCCTGGCTCCGTCGTCAACACTTCCATAAGCCGGCCGCTCTTCGGCTCGTATACCGTTGCGGCCAGACGCAGTTTCCCATCCCATCGGCTGAGGACGAAGTTGTGATCGTACCCCCGGCCATACTTGAGTTGCAGGTCGTCGTCGCCGACCCGTGCGCCGATGGCCGTTGGCCGGGCAAAATCAAACGGCGTTCCTGCCACCGGACGCAACTCGCCGGTGGGGATCAGCCCTTCGTCCACCGGCGTGAAGCGATCCGCCGCCAGCATCAGCTCGTGCCCGAGGATGTCGCCGTTGCCGGCGCCGGCCAGGTTGAAGTAGCTGTGGTGTGTCGGGTTCACCGGGGTGGCTTTGTCCGTCGTGGCTGAGTATTCGATCCGTAATTCATTCGCGTCGGTGAGCCAGTAATGCACTGTGACGTCCAGGTTCCCGGGGTAACCCTCCTCGCCGTCCGGGCTGAGATAGTGGAGCCTCACGCCGACGGCGCCATCGCGGATGAGCGCCTCGGATTCCCAGATGACCTTGTCGAAGCCCTTCAGGCCGCCGTGCAAGTGGTTGGGGCCGTTGTTGACGGCCAGCGTGTATTCCTGTCCATCGAGCGAGAACTTCCCTCGAGCGATGCGATTGCCGAAGCGACCGACCACACTGCCGAAATAAGGCGAGTCCTTGACGTACTCCGCCAACGTGCCATACCCCAGCACTACGTCTTCGTACTTGCCGTTTCGGTCCGGCGCGGTGAGCGAGACGACGATCCCGCCATAATCCGTGATGCGCGCGGACATACCATTGGCGTTGGCTAGCGCGTACACACATACTGTCCGGTTGTCTTGCGTTTTGCCCCAGGCACGCTTCTCGATCGAGCCTAGCCTTTCGCCGTCTCCCGCTGCCGTAGCAAGCGCGGGTGCGGCGACCGCAGCCCAACCGAACGCGATGGTCGAAATTGCAGTATAGAACTTCTTGCGATGCATCTGCTTCTCCATATTGCCCTATTGTGAACTGCTGGCGTATTGTACGCAACCGAGTTGGCGAGTTCTCGGATGTGACCATTTTTTGTGGCATAAGGCTGACAGGTGCCATGACGGGTGGCCCACCGCTTTAGCGGTGGGGGACGCGAATACTCCACGCGAGTCGTGTCCCCCACGGCTAAAGTCATGGGCCACCCCAACCTGAGGACCCGTGTTCATGAACACGATGCCTCCTCCGGAGGCTAAGAATACGAACAAGAACGAAAACATTGGGTTTACGGCGTTGCATGGCATCCAACCAATTGAAGTGTAGACCGAAAAAAACAGGCGTACCACAGAGCATGGCCACACCCTGAGTTCTCTTGGTCGAAATTGCGGCCCATGCAACGTCGTCCCCCTCGGATTTTCAAAGGGCGTCTGCAGGCTCGTAGACAATCGGTCGGAGCTCGACACCAGTTTCCCAAGCAGCAGCGCTCCCTAATGCAATCGCTGCCCCCGGGCACCGTCGGAGGCGTGGCAGACGTAAATCTCGGCCGCGGGCAATTCAGATGCTTGGTCGAGACAATCGTGCACACCTGCCATGAAGGGGTCAACCGCTTCGGCGGCCACGAGATTGACGGTGCATCCGCCCCAACCGGCGCCGCAGAGTCGTCCGCCTAGGAAACCGGGCTGATCCGCAGCGACGTCGCAGAGTCGATCCAGCTCGGCGCAACTGTTTTCAAAGAACTTTCGTGAGCTTGCGTGTGAGTCAATCATCAACTGTCCGAGACGATACGTGTTACCAGTGCGCAAATGCTCTCGTGCGGCGATGACCCGCTCGTGTTCGCCGATGACATGCCGTGCACGCGACATCAGTGGCTCCGGTAAGTTACTTGCTACATCGCGCAAATCGGCGGATGACACGTCACAGAGACCGGCCAAATCCCGACTCAACAATCGGCTAAGTCGCTCACAGGCCGCCTCGCATTCGCCGCGGCGGTCATTGTACGGTGCATCCTGCCGGAGTTGCCTGTGCACCTTCGAATCACAAATGATTATCGCCGGAGGGTTCGCTCCCAATGGAAGAACTTCGTGTTGCCCGGAAGCGCAGTCGAGGAAAATGACCTTGTCGGCACGACCGTGAAGCGACGAAAACTGATCAAGCAATCCGCATCGGACGCCGACGTAATCACGTTCCCAACGCTGCAGAAGTGTGGCCAGCTCGCCGGATTCGATCCGATGAGGGTAGAGCTGCAATACAAGCATCGCCACTGCACACTCCAGTGCAGCGGAACTGCCCAGCCCTGCTCCGATCGGTACGTCGCCGTGGATAACAAGCTCGGCGCCGCCAAGCGCCACATCGGCTGACCGCAGTGCGCCGAACACGGCTTGCACATAGTTGCCCCAACCTCCATCGCACCGCGTGGGCAAACAATCAAGCTGAAAATCGACGGGCGCATCGAATTCCGACGAGAAGGCACGCACGATATTGTCTGTCCTCGCCCGACCGAGGGCGACCACGTGGCGATCGATGGCGGCACTGAGTACGCAGCCCGCATTGTAGTCGGTGTGATTGCCGAGGAGTTCGACCCGGCTCGGTGCAACGCCACACGCGGCGGGAGATCCACCAAACCGTGTCGCGAACACACGAGCGGCATGATCAATGAGTGCCAAAGCTGATCTCGCCATGTTCGCCTTCCGCAGGAGCCGGAGCCGAAATCCGCCGCCGGATCATCCGTCACGGACGCGAATTCTAAGTTTGGCCCCCGATCTACGCAACAAGATACGAGCCCGTCTGGTAATCGGGGGTGTGGCCATGCCGACGGAATACATCCCCAGGGGCGACGGATCATTCGACGCTTGGCAGGCGAACTTCCAGGCCTACATCGACGCGCACTACGGCGAGTTGGGGCTGCCGTCGGACGTGCCGACGCGGGTCAAGGTCGTCCGGATTGACTGGGACAAGGCTTACGGCGAGCACACCGCCGCCCGGCAGGCCAATGTGGCACAGGCGTCTCGCCTGTGATTCCACCGCCGAGACGGCGGTGCCACAGGACGGCAGGCCAAGGAGGACCGGCAGGGCGACTATGACCGGCTGATCCGCGAGGTCGTCCGGCGGGTCCAGGCCCACGTGTCCGTCACCGACGCCCAGCGGGCGGCCCTGGGGATCACCGTCCGCGACGCCGAGCCGACCCCCGCCCCCGCGCCGACGACCCGGCCTCTGGTGGTGGTCGATTTCTCCAAGCGTCTGCGGCACACGCTACGCCGACGAGTCCACCCCCACCCGCCGCGCCCGGCCGCGCGGCACCATCGGCGCGGAGGTCTGGGTAAAAGTCTCCGCCCCCGGCGACCCGCCGCCGAGTGATCCGGGCGAGTTGAAGTTCCTGTTGCTGAGTACCCGCACCCCCGCCGTGGCCGAGTTCACCGGCCCGGACGGTGGCAAGACCGCGCATTACATGGTAAGATGGCTCAGCACCCGGAGCGAAGCAGGCCCCTGGAGCGAAACGGCTAGCGCGACGATTGGGGCGTAGCGGCGCACGGGCAAGCGACGCTTGCTCGTGGCACCCTTCATGCGTCGCCCCAGGTGCCCGGCGACAGTTGGCGGTTGTGTTCGCCATCTTCAGGAGCTATAATCAGAAGTATGAGCCGTTTGTTTCATGTAATCCTGTCACCACAACCTGACGGCGGGTTCTTCGTTGAATGCCCCTCACTCCCGGGGTGCTACACCCAGGGCGATACGCGCGAAGAGGCGCTGGCCAACATTCGCGAAGCGATCCTTCTCGCCCTGGAAGACCTCCAAGAGCTGGGCCAGCCCATCCCGGAGACTTCCCCGCCCGTGGTTGCCGAGGTCTCGGTCGATCAATGACAAGGCTGCCAGTCGTCTCCGGGCGCGAGGTGATCGCGGCGCTTGTGAGAATCGGGTACGGGGTCGTGCGGCAGCGCGGCAGCCACGTTCGTATGCGACATCCCACGGACACGAACCGCCGGCCGGTGACCGTTCCCGACCACCGCACACTGAAACCCGGGACGCTGCACGCGATTTTGCGCGACGCAAACCTGAGCGTCGAGCAACTCCGTGAACTGCTGTAGGCCCGGCG
>JAGLWJ010000609.1 GCA_023133475.1 Phycisphaerae bacterium
TACTGATTGGGCGGTACTGATTGGGTCGAGTCAGTCCCCCACCCCGTCCGGCGGCCTGCTACGCAGGCAGCCGGAACGGGATGGGGCACCCACCACATACGCTCTTAAGTCAACAGCATTGGGAACGGGGGGATTCTTTGTTAGGCCTTCTCACCCGACATAAATGCCGGGCCTAGCGCGATGGCTTGCCTGAGCTTGTCGCCTTACCCAAGGGAATGGCAAGTTCCGTATTTGACGTGGCTGGAAGGCTTGTGATACGGTATGTGAATGTTGCGTGTGGAAAAGCGCGTTGTTGGCTTGGAACGGCTTTGGAGATGCTGGAGTCGCCATGAAAATCGGATTTACTTCACGAGTCTGCCCGGAATGGGATTTGGAGACCATAGTCACTAAGGCGGCGGAGTTGGAATATGACGGTGTGGAGCTGGGTGCGCTCGAGGGCGAAACCCATCTGCCGGCTTCACCGGCGCTGACCCGCGATCCCGAGGCGGTTAAAGACCTCTTCGCCGGCAAAGGCGTCGAACTGGCCTGTCTGGGCACTGCCGAGACGTTGGAAGCGTACAGCTCCCAACAGGTCGCGGCGAGCCGGGAGCGGGTCATGGAAGTAATCGAGTTGGCCGGTCGGCTCGCTTGTCCCTTTGTTCGTGTCCCGATTGGCAATGTTCCTGGAGGTGACAAGCGCGACCGCACTCTATCGCGGCTTGCCGCCATGTTCGAGTCATTCGCGCGGCGGGCTGACGAACATCAGGTGACCCTGTTGATCGAGAATGGTGGCGACTATCCCGCCAGTGATGATTTGTGGTTCGTGGTGGATCATGTGGCTCATCCCGCCGTGGCGGCTTGCTGGAACCCCTGTCCGGCGATGACGCGGTTGGAACGCCCGACGACTTCGATCCCGCGGCTGGGAAGAATGCTGAAAATAGCTCGGGTCTGCGACGGGATTTTCGACTATCGCGGCCGATTTGGAGGGTTCAAGGTTCCGGGCGAGGGCGATGTGCAACTGAGTGAAATGGTGACTTTGTTGCGGGGCATCATCTATCAGGGCTACTTGATGTTTGATTGGCCCAAGGCTGCGGTGCCGGAGCTACCGGCTGCCGAGGTGGTATTGCCTCGAGTGCACCAGCAATTGCGGGAGTGGATTGACACCATTTCTCCCCCGTTGACCGCCTATAAAGGGGACAAGAAGCCAGTTCAGCTAAACCTCCCCGTAGCAATGTAGGGCGGGTTCCACCCGCCGTAGACCAGGAAGGCGGGTGGAACCCGCCCTACAGGTGAAAATGAACTTGCCGGACTTGCTGTTACTCACGGTGGCGCTTGCGTTGTTCGTATGCCTCATTGTTATATTGGAGGGGTGCTGGCACGCACGGGAGCGTCGGGCACGTTTGGCATCGGACCCTATCCGCCTGCTCGATCCTCCCCAGCCATGGATTGGGGTTCGGGCTGGTTGTGGCGTGTTGGGCTTAGGGCTGCTGTTTCTGGTTTGCTACCAGCTCGTGTTGCCCTTCGGTGCGATGCCGGGCGGCTATCGGATGGCGACGGTGTTGCGGTTTGCGGCGGCGGCGGGGTGTGCCTGTGCGATTCTGTCTTTGGTTCGTGGATGCTGGAGTGCAGGGCTGGCTGACATTGCGTTAGGCCTGCTCACTGTGTCGGTTTGTGCTTTGGCAACGGTGTTCGTCCCTGCCGAACCGCGCGAGCTGGGGCAGCGTTATCTGTCGGCATTTAACGCTATAGTTTTTGCTCTGAGCTTTATGACGTGGTTTTGGAGTTGGTTGGCGGAGGTCTGGCATCAGCAACTCGATGAGAGTTTGCCGCCGGGCCAGGGTCCCGGCTGGACCACTGCTGGGCGGCTGGTGCCGGTCAGCCGGCGTTTTTCGTTGGTGGCTAGCGTGGGTGGGGTGATGGTGGCGGGTTTGATGGCGGTTTGGCCGGCGTTGCCCACAGTGGCGGTGGATGACGATTCGCTGGGGCGGATGGCGGCGGGCGTGTCGGCTCATCTGCTGTTGATTCTGGTTTTGATGAGGTGCGGGCGGAGAACGGGGCGTTC
>JAGLWJ010000061.1 GCA_023133475.1 Phycisphaerae bacterium
TTGCGTGGGCATGTATTGCGTGAGGATGTTCTGGACAGCCCTGGCACGTTCGATCTTTCCATCACGTCATCTGCCCTCTGCATGGCCACGCAAGCGTGGACCATGCCACCCGCCACCCGCCTACCCTCGTTGCCTCTTGCCTCTTCACCACGGGTTTACTGAATATTTACGAAAAAAATCCGGTTCCATTTCGCCAAGATCATTGTTGACCTGTCAACTTGAGGCGAACATGATTGTAATAACACAATGTCGGGGCCTTTTGTCGGCGGAAAAACTTCGCCTGCGGAACTTGAGCCATGCCCGAACGTCCAAACAAACAGACCGTGCTCTGCAATACGGGCGATCTGCCGTCGGAAAGCCCGGTGCAAGCGCTTCGGCTTGAGGATGCCGTGCTGGTCGAGCGGGCACGAGGTGGTGACGTGGAGGCGTTTGGCCTACTGGTGTCGAAGTGCCAGGAGAAGGTTTATAACATGTGCTGGCGGATGTGCGGGCATGTGGAAGATGCTCGCGATCTTACTCAGGAGGCGTTTTTCCGGGCGTATCAGTCGATTGCGTCGTTCCAGGGGCGCAGCGGGTTTTACACGTGGGTCTTTCGCATTGCAATGAATCTGTCGCTCTCGCACCACCGCAAAGCCAGGCATCGCCGGACCCAATCGCTGGATCAGGAAACGCTCTCGAACGATGCGAGCGAACCGCTACGCAGCCGGATATCCAACGGGTCTGCCCCTCAGCCGGCTGACCGCCTGTTGGCTGACGAACTACAGCAGCAGGTCGAGGACGCCCTGAAGGCGTTGGACCCGGGCCATCGTGCGGTGATCGTGTTGCGCGACCTGGAAGGTTTCGACTACGCCAAAATCGCCCAGATACTCGAGATCGCGCCGGGCACGGTAAAATCGCGGCTGCACCGTGCCCGAACCGCTCTCCGAGAACAACTAAAACCGTACATGGGCAACACCGGGAGAGGAATGGAGAATTGAGAATGGGAAACGCTACGATGCGAGGGTGTTTAGCGGCGACAAGTCCTCAGCGTTTAGCGGCGACCCGAAGGGGAGCGTGAAGAACAGAGCGCGTAAAAGAGAGTGTGGAGAATGGACAATGCAAAACCCGGCGTATGCTCCAACAGTATTGCAGCGTGGATCGCACATCGTTCTCAATTCTCCATTCTCCATTCTCCATTCTCTCCGTGTTCGTTGTGGTGTGAGTGAGTTTGGCAGGGAACGCTTGGGATATGCTTTCACAGGATGAGGATCAACTTGGCGAACAGTTGTCAGCCTACCTCGATGGCGAACTGAGCGAGGCAGAGGCTGCCGAGGTCGAGCGTCTGACTGCATCTGATCCGCAGGTGCGGGAGATGCTGGACGAACTCCGGCAGACCGTGGCGGCGGTGCGCTCACTACCGCGACGCCTGGCTCCGGAGCAATTGCTCGCGGACATTGCCGATCGCATCAAGCACGCTCAACCACCCGACGGTGTGCGGGAACAAGCATCGCTGGCTCACCCTAAACGAAGGCCATCCCGGCGTCTGTTGGCCATGGCTGCAATTGTCATCTTCGCCGTGGGGGCGGGGTTTTGGGCATTAACCAGGATGAACCTCTCCGTCTCCTCGCGTAGACAACAAGTAGTGCTGCGTGAGCCCGAGATGCCCGCCGATAGCCGGCAACATGCCGCAAAGGCAGCCAAACCAACCCGGCATAAAAAAGGGCGGGGGGCTCCTCACACGCCGCATGTCACAAAAGGCGTAACCATGGAGACAAATGAGTTTGAAGCGGTGCCCGAATCGAGCGCGGCATTAGGTGAGTCCCTTGCGGTTCGCCAACTGTCTCCGCCTGCCGAACCGCTCCGCCCACCAGCCTCGCTCGAGACGAAGCTTCGCTGCGGGATCAAGCCGGCGGAGGTGCTCGAACATTCGTTCTCCGATGAGGCGATTCGCCTGAGCGCATCGTTCCCAAACGCCCAAAGCCGAGAGATGACCCGGGACAAGATGCTGGAATTCATGGCATCCAGGGACATTCCATCCTTACGCACTGACGCCCTGGCTGACGCCGATCCGGTCCCTTCGTCGCTCACCTTTTTCGTGGAGGGCGAATCGCCGGCCAACTTCCCCGTGGCTGCGGGTGATCGTCAGTTGTTGGTGCGAATGCCGGCAGAGCAGTTGGACGCCCTGGTTCTGGAGACCGCCGCGTCCTCCCCCGAAAGTTTGCGGTTGGGAATTGGGGAAGTGATGGTGGAGTTGGACAGTATTCTGGGTGGGGTGGCCGGCCATTCGTCGCCCTCCGGGCATCCGGGACAACTCGTCGAGTTCATCGAGGAGCGGTCTGCCTTGGCAGACAAATCCGAGGCCCCCGCCTCGCTCCACCGTAGGAAACGCCGGCGAACCACCCCGTCGCCGCGAGTTTCGCCGGGCGCCCAGGCCGAGGATAGTGAGGATGCGGACGATTCCGCCGGGCGTCGCCGGGCAAAGGCTGAAGATGGCAAGCGTAAGAACGCCGATGCCCGCGCGGAATGGGCAAGGGGGGAGATCATCACGGTGGTTATCACCCTTAGTGTTCCCCAGGAAGAAGCGGAAGGCAAGTCGGGCGAACCGCAGCAGACCCCTGCGGCCCCATCCACCCGACCGGCAACAACTCAACCGGGCAGCGGGCAGTAGGGAAAAGGCAACGAGGCAACAGGCAGCAGGGAAGAGAGAACGAGGCGGTCAGATGTAGGGCGGGTTCCACCCGCCACGCAATGCGATAAAGGCGGGTGGAACCCGCCCTACTAATCATGGTAGTGCCATGACAGAATGTGCAGGTCTCAAGTTGAAAGCAGAACGCCCGGCGGGAACGCCAGGAGCCTCCGTTCCGCACAGACGCCGACGATGGGGACGTTGGGGCTTGCTGATCGTGCTGGTGGTGCTGGGCGGCTGGTTCGCTCACTTCGCGTATCTGCGGATTACGCTCCGCCCGACGCCCCGGGTGGAGTATTGGGAGGCTCAGATCGTCGCCCTCGATCCGCCACCGCCCGGGGCGATATCAAGCCAGAAAGCCAACGACATCTTGTTGGACCGGCCATGGGAAAGCGACCCGGAGCTGACCGAAGCACTCCAAAACAATGGGGCGGAAATCCTGCGGGGTGTGTGGGATGAATCCCGCGTGGACATTATTGCCGCAACGGTGTTGTTCGAGACAGATGAATTCAAAAGCGCCCGGGCGGAGCTTCGCCAGGCGGCCGAAGCCGGCTGGCTCGACGACTCCAGTTTCTCGTTGACGAGAGTTTCCTGGGGTCTACATTCCGATTATCACATCTGGAGCAGATGGCTTAGTGCCCATTCCCGCTGGTCGATCGAGCACCACGGCCACGTCGAGGTGGCGGTGGAGGACTGGCTGGTGGCTTTACAGATGTCACGGCAGCTTCGACGGGCGCGTTTGGGTGACGCACAGTTGATCAGCTCCATCGCTGACAGAGTGGTTGCCAATGAAATGATCTGTTGTGCGCGGGACCTCCGTTTACCAATCGACACGCGAGCTTTGGCGTTGAAGATCGACGAAATTCTGGGGCCGGCATCATCACCCCGCGAGTTGCTGGCCGGCAAACGGGCACTTGCGATGTGCAGGTTGGAACAGATTTATGTGCGCGACGGTGGGGACTGGTTGGATGTCAGTGAGGCGGCGAGCCACATGATTTGGTGCCAGATGCCTGGGGGGCGTAAGCCTTCGCGCATCTGGAACCTCACCTCGCCGTTGTTCCATGACTTTGCCATCGCACGCGCGCGTGTCGAGGAAGCGGTGGCGGTGCTGGACTCTGCCAACACCTTCGTGGCGGCTGACCAGGCCGGCCAGACCTTGAGCACAATGGAGCCGGGGCCTCTTGCGGGGTTTGAATCCTCAACGTTCTTCAGCACTACTACGATTAGTACGACTACGGTGGTCTGGCTGTATCGTGTGCGAACCCAGCTTGATGCCGCCGTGACCATGCTCGCCCTGGGCGAATATCACCGCCGGAACCATCGCTATCCCGATACGTTGGACGAGCTGATACCCAAGTTTTTGCCGTATCTGCCCATCGACTACGCCGACCGGCAGCCCCTGCGATACCGGCTCACCGATGACGGGTTTTTGCTCTATAGCATTGACGTGAATGGGATAGATGACGGTGGGGCCTGCCGCAACTCGGTAAAGCCGTGGGCACGAGTCAACCTGGACGCCGTCTTCAGCGCTATGCACCGACACGAGGTGTCCAAATGAGCAAGCACCCAAACATTGCCGCTTTGCCAAAGGGGTTCTCGGGGTGCGTAGCCCCGTTGTTGCCGCCGACGGCGCCGGTGCCCGAACCGGCAAAGCGAGTGAATTTCTTCAAAGCGCTCTTTTTCTTCTGGTTGTTTCCCAAGCAGCTAGGCCCGCATCTGGCTGTGGGGTCTCTTTGGCGGGCACTTTTGGCACACGTGCTTGCCCTATTCCTGGCGACGGGCATCGTTGGGATACAGACGTTGCACGAGTGGGTTCTGAGAGAAAGTTTCACTTTGCACATGGTGCGTGTTGGCCTGGCTGACGCCGTGCTCGAGCAGGCTGCCATGTCGGCGAGTGTTTCGTGGAATTGGGTGCCGGCTTTGGGGGCATTTGCGGCGGTTCCGCTTCTTGAGATTGCCCTTTTGCTGCTGGCGACGGTGAGCATGCCCTGGTGTGCCGGCGGCGATCGGGCCAGCTCGGTGTGGAAACGCAGCGTGAAAAACGTGTACTGGAGCACAACATTCGTCGTCCCCGTGGCAGTGGTGGTTGTTTTTCTCAAATATCTCGACCTTAACCCACGGGGGCGCTTCGAGATCATTCTACTCTTGGGCTTTCTGGGCATGTTCAGCTTGTTGGTGATGTCGGCTGTGCGGATGCTGGTGTCCGGTGCACACCGTTATGTGGGCGAGCCGGACGGGCCTGCATTTGCACCACGAGAGCCAACCTGTGACCAGTGCGGATACGCCATCGTGCATCTGCCGATGGAGAATCGGTGCCCGGAGTGCGGCTTGCCCGTTCGTGAATCCCTCCCCGGCGGACGGCGTAGCCCCACCAGGTGGCAGGAGCACGAGTTTCGGCTGAAGGGATTTGCGGAATTGCTTCGCCTGCAACTGGTCATAGTTCGCCAGCCGGACTTCTTCCAGCGAATCCCCGTGCATGCGGGGATGGCGTCAGCCCGGCACTTCTGGTGGGGAACGTTTTTGGTGATGATGTTCGTCATTCTGGCGGTGCCGGTGTTTGTTTCGGTAGTGGCGTTGATGGCAGAAGGTGGTGACGCCTCGGGCATCCACGCATTGATCGCGATACCGTGCGTTCTGCTGCTGTGTGTTATGCAGGCTTTGATCATGTTCCCGGTTTGCTTGTGGGCTCAACTGGGTTGTGGTTTGCGTGATTACCGCGTCTCAGCCATCGTGTGCTATTACGCAACGCCGCTGATGTGGCCGCTGATCTTTGTGGTGCTGACCACGGTGATTGTCTTCTATGTGGGTGGCCAGCAGGGTTCCTTTCTTTTTGATTTGGACGGCCCATCCGACACCCAACTGTGGTTTTGGGGTGTGATTGTCGCTGTATGTGTGGCGTCCATTGTGTTGGCTTTGATGTTTTGGTTGCGCCGCCTCGTCGGGGCCATCCACGCCGTGCGCTATGCAAATGCCTGAGTGAATCTGTAGGTCGGGTCCGCAGACCCGACGTTCGGGATTCCGGTGGACTTTTCC
>JAGLWJ010000610.1 GCA_023133475.1 Phycisphaerae bacterium
TTTTCAATTTTCTCCATTCTCCATCAATCGTTTCGGTCGCGCCAGAATGATTCGGGCACCGGATCGCCAATGGTGCCCTCTTGCCCGAACTTGCCGTCGAGCAGGCGTTTGTAATCCCGACGGGCAGACTTCCAAAACGGTCGGGCAGATTTTCCGGCGGCGCAAAGAGCAGCCACGGCACATTCCGCGACAAATGCGGCGTCGGCGGCGGCATCGTTGACGCTTTTGGCGGCGGCGCATGCCGAGGTGGCTGCCGCGGCACAGGCAGCCATGGAGGCAGCTTCACCCTTGCTCTCATCCTGCTCGGTATAAGCAGCCTTCAGCGATGCGGCGCGGAGTTGTCGAACACGCTGGAGAGCACGCGCGGTGCCGCGCGAATTATCCACGCTACGGCAGGCAGCATCAGCCATAGCAATTGCCTGCTCCACGCGCCGATCGGAATTGAGGTGCTGAACAAACCGCGCTCGCCGACAGGCCCACGATACGATCGCACGTTGCGGAAGACGACGCAGTTGCCGGCGAACCACGTCCAGGTTGAGGTGCCAAGTGCCCTGGGACTGATCCGCAGCCGGTTGTTGCCCCTTGGCTTGACGCCCCTCGACCAACGCCTGAGCCAACGCCGCCCCATCCGAAAAACGATCCTCCGGATTCTTGGCCAGGCACTTCATGACAACGTCACCCAGCCAATCAGGAACCGCATGGTTTTGATCTCGCAAATCGGTGGGCATCTCGGAAATGTGTTTGAGCATTTGGGCAAAGGGGCTTGGGCTTTCCACCCCCAAGGGCAGCCGATTAGCCAGCAACTCATAGATAGTCACCCCCAGCGAGTAAATGTCGCTGGCCTGCGATGCCCGCTCACCCTTGCACTGCTCCGGGCTCATGTAAGCCGGTGTCCCGATGTGGTGCCCGAGCCCCGTCACCCAGGTGGCGCTCTCCAATGCCTGCACCACCCCGAAATCCACCAGCTTTAGCACCCCCTCGTGGTCGAACATGAGGTTGGCAGGCTTGATGTCCCGATGCACCAGCCCCAGCTTGTGGGCGGCGGCAAGCCCTTGAGCCGCCTGCAACGCAAAACGCACCACCCGGTCGATGTTGGGGCGTGTGTCGGAGGAACGTTGCTGATCCGCCCAACTCCGCAGCGTGCCGCCCTCGAGCAACTCCATGGCAATAGCGGTGGTGCCCCGGTCACGCGGGCAGTCAAAGACGGTGACCACGTTGGGGTGCTCGATCCTGGCCATCGCCCGAGCCTCCCGCTCGAACCGGGCGCAAATGTCTTCCGAAGCCATTACCTCATGCTTGAGCACCTTCAATGCCACCTCCCTGCTGTCGGCGGTGCGGATGGCCCCGTAGACCCGGGCCATCCCCCCTTCGCCCAGCAGCGAGCCAACCTGGTAGCCGCCAAATGTTTCCCCTTCCAGGGTGCCCGGCAGGGTGGGTCCCAGACCGTGACTCTGACGCTCCAGCACCGTGCGGACATCCTCGAGCATCGTCACCGTATCAGCCAGGCTGGATATCCGGCTTTGGCACGCCGGGCAACCGCGGGCGTGGCGCCCGATGGCGTCTGCCGCCTCCGCAGGCAAGTCGTCACGATGATATTGCTCGAGTTGCTCATCACTGGGGCATGGGGGCATATTGCATCACTCACTCTTGCTCGAACTGCTCCGTCCATTTGCGTAGGGCTTGCACCACCCGGCTCTTGTAAACGTACACACTGGACGAGGAAAGCCCGAGTTCGTCAGCCACCTGCTCAACCGGGCGGCAGTTGACGCCATAGCGAATGAAAGCCTGATACTCCTTGTCCGGCAATTCACAACGGAGGTGATTGAGGGCCTCGCCCAGCAGTGCGTAGCGCCATTCCTGTTCCCAGATCAGGCGGTCGGCTTCGGCGTGTGGGTCTTCCAACTGAGCCAGAGGGTTGATGCTGGAATCGGACGCGATCATCTGTGCCCGTGATGGTCTTCTCCGGGCGCGATGGGCGAGCCTCGCCTGATTGCGAGCCACTCCGAAAAGCCATGCCCGAAACTTGCCCTTTTCCGGCTTATAAGCCCCTTTCTCCAATGCCGCCTGGGCAGCCAGCATGATCTCCTGGGTTGCGTCGTCGGCATCGGCGTTGGGCAGCCCCATACGACGGACAAAACCCGACACCATTGGTGCATATATGGAGTAGAAATCCACCCATGCCTGGCGATTGCTGCGGTCACGCACCGCCCAGAGCAGATTGCGTTGGGTAGTATCCAAAGCCGCACCTCCACACCTGCCGATAGGGGCTGATGACCGGGCCATTGCAGACAGGGCTTCACCTCGAAGCTACGCGGATTCTATCATGCCACGCAGTTATCTCCAAGGAGCCCATTGCTCACGCTCGGGCAATCGCATCCAATGCACCAACGAGAGGAATGGGGAATGGTCGTAGGGCGGGTTTTACCCGCCGCG
>JAGLWJ010000611.1 GCA_023133475.1 Phycisphaerae bacterium
CGAGGTTTTCAAGCCGCTACTGCCGGTGCGAGTTGGAGCCCTGACCAGGCTGAAAGAAGCCGACGAGTTCCGCACCGGATGGCTTGATCTTCCTCTTGGGGATGTCGAGTATTCCGAGCCGATTCCCCTGGCACAGTGCACTCTGCGGCAAGGCCCGGGCATTCGCAAGGTATTCCCCGTGCCGGGGTCCGAAAATAGAAGCCCGGGTATCGACACTTTGATCGCCCGCCGGCGGGTGGGGCGTGGTTCGCTGGTCTTCGTCGCCGCCTCGCTACGCGACCTGACTTCGCCACGATGCCCACCGGATGAGTGCGATCCCTCGGTATTCTTCCGCAGGCTCTTGGAAATCCGCACAACAACGCGTCAAGACTATCCCGAGCGCATGGTCTACAAAGACCTGGAGAGCAAAATCGGGTTCCGCGCCGTTGGGGCTCTGTATCTCGTTTCCGCGATGTTGTTTGTGATGGCTTACATAGCCCTGGCGACTTTCGGTTCGTGGGGTTTCTTGAAATCGCGTGGCTGGTCCAGGCATAACTGGACGGTTTTTGCGGTTTTCGCGGGGTTCGCCGGTGTTGTCGGCATTTCCACGGCTCAGTACGCTCGTGGTGTCGGGCAGAAACTGAACCAGTTGACCATCGTGGATGCCACCGCCGGAACAAGTGAAGCCTGTGCGGTGGCCTACTTCGGGCTCAAGACCGGAACCCACTCGGTCCTGGACCTGTGGTTGGCGGAGGACTACGCCCAACAACCCGAGCCGCAACCGACCAGTTGTTTTCTCCGGTCACTGCCGAGCGGTCGGGCTATGGGGGAAGGCCGACTCACCTTCACCGATCCGGGCACCTACGAATTGCGCCCCGCCAAAGCGGAACTATTGCGTGTGCCCATCCGGGCCACGCTGAAGCAGTTCGAGGGGCGATGGCAAGGGCACCTGACCGGCGGCATAGACGCTTCGGTGCGAATCGTCCCCCGCTCTTTTGACAAGTCGCGGAAGGATTTGCAGGAGGTAAGCGAACCGTGCTTCGACGCCGCCAGTAGAATCACCAACAACCTGGGCGTGGACCTGGAGAACTGCTTTATTTTCCAGCCTACTGCCAATCGATACATGCATGGAACCGTGGATGTTTCGCCACGGGCATCGGGAATCCGCTCGGAGATCATCGTTCACCATGTAGGCCAACTCAAAGACGGCGAGACTTATAAGTTGGTTTCGCTTTACCAGGACGCGAACGGCAAGTGGTTGACGTGGAATCGGTGGTATCATTCGCTGTTGGATTGGCAGAATCAGTGGGGCAAATTCGCTCGCCCGCTGGGTCCCGGGTTCACCCCCAAGGGTCGCACCGCAAATGTGTCCCAGGCACATTATGAGGAGGTGTTGCTGCTGCTGACTGCGCTCTCGGAATACGACGAGATGAATTCTGCCATTAGAAGACCTTACGACCAGCAACCGCTCATCTTCTCGCGTGAGCGATGTAGGCCGCTGGACTTGAGCGACATTCTGACCCGGGACATGATTCTACTGGTAGGTTTTGCCAGGAACCCCGGCCCGGTGAGCTTCTGCACCCGCTCCAACCCCAAGCGTGCCTACAAAAAACTGGTCCCGGAAGAAGCGTGGACGGTGTATAGGATCGTTATCCCAGTGAATTGAAAATGGAGAATGGAGAA
>JAGLWJ010000612.1 GCA_023133475.1 Phycisphaerae bacterium
TGCTTTTCCGAATCGCTCGAAAAAGTTGATAGTACCGCAATTTCTTATTACTTTTTAAGACATCAGGGACGCGGGAAGAGGTTTTGGAGAAAGGGTTGGATCCCACGGGAAGGAGAAAAACATGGTTCAAAAAGGGCTTACTCTCGTAACGATCTTTTTCACCGGGCTTGGGTGTCTGCTGGGGGCGGTGGTCTCGCAAACGGCCTGTGCCGCGGAAACCATTGCCAATGACCTGGTCTTCGCAGATCCCGTCATTGCCGATGACCTCGTTATCGCTCCCCTCGATTTCGACTTTATTGTCCCCTATGTGCGACCAATCGCGTTGGACCTGGAGCTGGCCATCCCGTCACCGCCCGGCGAGAGCCTTTTGCCTGCGGCACCCTCGGTGGACCTCGATTATATCTACACGCCATGGGTCGCTGCCGAGATAGGCCCGATTGAGGGCATTCCCGACATCGCCGACATCCTCGAGTTCCTCGTGCCCTTTGATCTTCTAGTCATCGCCCATGAGGATTTCGTCGACGAGCTTGCGCCTCTCAAGGCCCACAAGGACTATACAGATATCCCTACCCGAATCTACAGCTGGCAGGAGCTCGTGGAACGTTTTCATGATCAGGGCCGGGACGATCAGGAACGCCTCAAGAAGGCTATCGCATCCTTTCGGCAGAGCTGCAACATCAAGTATGTCATGCTGGTGGGGGATTGCGACCGTTTCCCGGTTCGCTACTGCATGATCTACGATCCTACTCACTGGGGACACGGGTATGCCCCTTCAGACCTCTACTATGCCGATCTCTATGCTTCCGACGGAACCACCTTCGACGACTGGGACGGGGACGGGGACGGCATCTTCTGCGAGATGCAGGGAGGCACCTGGACTGCCGGCTCCACTTTGGCTGCCATCAACCTTGACGGCATGGACCTTTATCCAGATGTTGCCGTGGGCCGGATCCCTGCATCCACTGAGGCGGAGGTGACGACCTACGTCAATAAGGTCATCAGCTACGAGTTTGCAGCCTACAACGCATCCTGGTTTGACAAGGCGGTGCTCGTCGTGCCCGGATATAAGGCAAAAGACGGGAAATACTATGAGTATCCCGGAAGCTGGTCCGCCAAGGAAGATGTGGATGGTAAGCTCACTGCTCTTGGCATGACTTCAACCAAGCTCTATGACTCCCGGATCGAAGGGCTGCCTGCGGGTCTCGGGGATGCCGAACCCACTGCGGCGAACATCAGTGCGGAGATAAATAGCGGAGTTGGCTTTGTGAACTTCTCGGGCCATGGAAATACCACCACCTGGGGCCCGTATACCTCCACCAATGTATCTGCCCTCAACAATGCCGGCAAGCTTCCAGTGGTCTTTGCCGGGGCCTGCACCACGGCCCAGTTTCATTTCGGTGACAGCTTTCTCGACGTCAATGGGACAACCTTCACAAGAAGTGTCCAGTGCCCCATATACAATGATGCCAACCGGTGCTGGCCGGCGAATCCAAGTGCCGCCCAGTGCCCCGAGCCTGCTGCAATTCAGGGGTCGATCTATGATGTGGATTCCATGGCCGAGGAATTTCTCGTAAAGAGAGATACCGGAGGAATCGGATACATCGGTTCTTACACCGGGGCACAAGGCGGAAGTCAGGTCCTGGACCGGTACTTCTTTGAGGGATATCGCTATAGTCTCAAGCCGGCAGCACTTGGCTACCTGTGGAACTACGCTGTACGCCGCTACATCGACAACGACTTTCACATCGACTTCAATACGGGCTCTGACTGGTACCCCCAGGCCATGTTCCACCACATTCAAAAGTACATGCTTTTCGGCGATCCCTCTCTTCGAGTGGGCGGCGTCTCCCACATCCAGAGGGCGGATTTCGCAGACCACTATGAGATGGTCCATGACGGATGGCAGGGGACCCTTCATCTGACCACGGCCTCCGGTGATATTGTCGAAGGTACCCCGAACATGGGCGGGCAGTATACCGCAAGCGACGGGTCAGAACATGCGGTGCGCGGATATATGCGGACAGCGACCTATCCCATTTCCACGAGCTGGGGCCCTGATCACAAGATCAGCTTCTACATCGACTTCACCGACACCCTGAACCAGGACGACGACCAGAAGTTTGAGGGGTATCTCTTCACCTGGACTGAGGACGCCATGGCCGGGGTCACCTGGTGGAACAGCACCCCCTTTGGCTTTTATGCCCGAAAGGACGCTCTCTTCATCGGTCTCGGCCCCAATTTCGTTCCCGGTGCGGTCTCCATGGCGGATTTCCTGGGGACCTACCGCATGGATCATGACGGATGGAAGGGGACCCTTGAGCTCTGGGAGCCCTTCATCAGCTTGATGGGTTCCGGGAATGTTGCGGGAAGATATACCGCCAGCGACGGCAAGGAGCACAACGTCAGGGGTACGGTGAAGACCGCATCCACCGTGCTGCCCAGCGACTGGCCTGACCACAAGATCGAGTTCTACATCGACTTTCCCGATACCTCAGACCTGAATGACGACCAAAAATTCGAGGGGTATCTCTTCACCTGGACTAAGGACGCCATGGCCGGGGTCACCTGGTGGAACAGCACCCCCTTTGGCTTTTATGCCGAGAAGGAGAGACCGCCCGTACCTCGCATTCTGGTAAACGCCAAGGACGATGCCGTCACGGTGGCGGCAGGCGGAGAGGTGACAATAGCGGTGCAGCTTGATCCCGGCGTGCTCATGGACGACGGGTGTGACTGGTGGGTCGCGGCCTCCACTCCCTTTGGGTGGTTTTCCTTCGTGCTCACCACCGGCTGGCAGGCGGGGATTCATACCTGTGTGCAGTCAGCGCCCGTTCTCCTCCCCGATCCCATCGAGGTCTTGAAGGCAGCGCTGCCGTCAGGGGACTATACCTTCTACTTTGCCCTCGACGACCAGCAGAACGGGACCCTTGACGGCACCATCTGGTTCGACTCGGTGACGGTGAAGGTTCAGTAAGAGATTGCGTTTATTTCCTCGCATCTGCTACTCACACTGAATAGCGAAGAAGCTTTCCTATCACCCATCTCAACAGCAGCCCGAAGCGCAGGGTCAAGGGCGTTCTCAGGCCGGAACTCCTGAAAACGATGTCTTGACCCGTACGGCACCATCTCCTGGATTACCTGCAGATCGTTCTCAGACAACAGCGGCTCCACCACTGTTGTTC
>JAGLWJ010000613.1 GCA_023133475.1 Phycisphaerae bacterium
TGATGTCGAAACACTTTGAGTTTCCGATAAAATTCTTCGTTATCAGTCAAGATCATGCCGCCCTCGCCGGTGGTGATCTGCTTGTTGGGATAGAACCCGAACACTCCCGCGTCGGCGATCCCACCGGCTCGCTTGCCTTTGTAAAGCCCTCCCAACGCCTCACAGGAGTCCTCGATAACGGCAATGTTACGCCGCCGAGCCACCGCCAGAATCGGATCAAAGTCCGCCACCTGCCCGAAGACATCCACTGGGATGATGGCCTTGGTGCGGTCGGTGATCTTTTCTTCCACCCGTTGCGGGTCGATGTTCCAGGTGTCCGGGTCGATGTCGGCGAAGACCGGCGTCCCGCCTTCAAAGAGGGCACAGTTGGCGGAAGCGATGAATGAGAATGGGGTTACAATGACTTCGGCGCCGGGCTTGATGCCCACCGCCATCATCAGCAGATGCAGCGCCGAGGTGCCGCTATTGCACGCCACGGCATATCGAGTCCGACAATAGTCAGCAAAAGCCCGCTCGAATTCGTCGAGCCGGGGTCCCAGAGACAGTTGGGGGGTCTTGAGAACTTCGACGACCGCGTCGATCTCTCGTTGTGTGATATCCGGGCGAGCCAGGGCGATAGTTTCCATGAGCATTCCCATACAAAATCCCTCGAAAAACGCTTCGCCCGATTATAGTGTGTTGGGTTTTATGCAGGAAGAGCCGCAATTTTTTGCCCTCGCCCGGGGCGTCTTCTTCCAACAATGCTGTTGACTAAGGGCCGACGCACAAATAACTCCTCATTTTCGGCAGGAGTTGGTGTGTAGAATTGTAGGGCGGGTTTTACCCGCCTTCTTGTCATGGGACGGTTTCTTGACGTGGGACGGCGGGTAGAACCCGCCCTACACTGCTGCGTAGTTATTTTTGCACCGGCCCTTAAGATGAGGGATGGGCCACCCAACCATCAGTTCATGGGCGACAGAGCAGTAGGTGGGACACCCACTCTATTGCGGCAGGTTTTCAACCTGCCCTACGGGGATGGCCGCTCCCTTACGGTCGCGGTACTGATTCATAACGTAGGTTTGGTATAATTGTGTGCAATGATCCAGATCAACGAAGAAGAGTTTGAAAAGCTGGTGATCGAGGCGATCGAATCGCTTCCCCAGACGCTGAAAGAACAACTCACCCACATCGCCATCGACATCGAGAGCATGCCGGAGCGGGGGATAGCCCGTCGGCTCGGGCTGCGTAGTCGTCGGCATCTGCTGGGTTTGTTCCACGGTGTCCCGCTCACACGCAAGAGCGTCACCGACCATGCCCGCCTGCCCAGCCAAATCACCATTTACCGAGAAAACATTCGGCGAATCTGCCGCACACGACGGCAAATCGTCGAGCAAGTGCGCAAAACCGTGCTCCACGAGATAGGCCACCATTTCGGGCTCAACGAAGCCGATCTGGATGACCTGGGTTACCAGTAGCAGTGGGTCCCCCATCCCGGAAGGCGGGTGAAACCCGCCCTACTTACCTGTTACCTCTCGCCTGTTGCCTCATGTCTCTTTCCCAGGATGGTCGCTTGCAAGGGCGAGGAGTGCGTGGTACAAGTTGCGTGCTCTCGTGGTGAAGACTGACAGGGCTTGACCAGCCACTTTGCCACGCGATACTTGGTTGGCGAGATGGGGGGGATCGTATATTGTTGCGGGGCCTTGCGTTGTGGTCCCACCTCAACCCGGCCCCAGCGGAGGGACTATGGAGACATGAGCGTGATCCGGCATAAAGCGATGTTCGTCGGGCGAATGTTGCCCATTGTCTGTGGGTTGGCATTGGGGCTTGGCTTGACGACGGCGGGCTGCTCGGCGTTGAATCCCCAGGCGGTGGAGATACTGTTCCCGTCGGACATCGCCACTGAACTCGGCGCTGGAACGATTCAAAACGCCTCAGGGCATGTGGTCGTCTTCTTCATTAACAACACCCGCTTCAACGGCAATCTGCTGAACTATCTGCGCAGCAGGAGTGTTGACGTGGACAGCGATCCGAATCTGAGGCCGCGGGTCCGATTCTTCGTCGAAGTCGTTTTTGACAGCGAAACCTCCAGTATTTTTGAGTTTGTGGACGGCTCGGATCTGTTCGAGGGGGTGGTGATTGGCCTGGACGCGGACGGCAATCCAACCTTCGATGCCGTGGAACCCCCGCCGGACTTGACGGAGAATACCCTGACCAACAGTGTCTTACAGTGTGATATTGGGGCGGTAAGACCCGCCGTCGAGTTCATCACCACGACTGATTCCCCAATCCATATGTTTGTGCCCGCGTTTCTCAAAGAGATAACTATTGCCACCACGGACCTGGGCCTGATCCGCCGGGAGTTGAAATCCACCGTGCAACCCGGGTTTGTCCCGTTGGTGATGGATTCCGTGAACGAAAGCGGAACAGTGGTGAGGAGGCGGAACTTTGGGACGCGGGACATCCCGGGTTTCCCGTACAATATGACTTGCGGATCGGTTGTGACCTTTATACTGAGCGGCGAGCTTACCTTGCCCTTCGTTATAGATGAGATGGACTTAAACGTACCGGGGTATCTTGATACCGATAATCCCAGTAAGGATGCCGTTCCAGGCCGTTTCAAACTCGAGGTCTCGGTCAGATGAGGCGGGGAATAGCTTACCAGGCTTGCCAATCCGAGCACTGAGAGCTTGGGAGGAATAAGCATGCGTCGAGGTATGTCACTATTGTGCGTGGCACTTGCCGGCACCGGCTTGTGTTTTGGTTGTGGGGAGAATGCCACGCTGTTCAACCCCGGCTTCATCAACTACAGCTTGGGCGGAATTTACCCATTGGTTCCCGGCCCCCAGTCAGGGTTTATCCTCGTCCGGGTGATCAACAGCACTTCGAACCCTTCCCAGAACGCCCGGTTTGTCGTCACTGCCGAGCGGCAGGACGAGACCACCGACGAGAACGGCGTCACTACCATTACCACCGAGATGGAGACCGTGCGTCTTCAAACTTACCCCGAGGGTCGGGCCAACGAAGTAGGCATCCTGTTTGACTGTCCCGTTTTACGGGTGGGCCTGGGCGAGAACATTGGTTTTCCCGGTACCGAGCCTGGTGTGTACCTCGGCGCCGTCCCAGGCCAAGCCGAGGGCTTCGGAGTGCCGGGGCATGTCAACCCGCTGAGCGCAATTGACGGCAATTTCGAGTGCGGGGACACGTTGGTCTTCGAAGCCACGTCCTGGGCTGGAGCCGCGGGCAACATCAAGGTGGTCAGCTATGTACTGGACGCGGATGAGCAGCCGGCTCAGATCAGCGGCCCAGACACGTTTAACAATGCCCGGACCGTCCTCGAGCAGTACTCGTTCGAGGACTGAACCGGTGCCGGGCTGCGTATCACACCGAGGGAGACCCCACGCTTATGAGGATCACAAAGCTCAACCTGCTCGGGCGAAGTTGTCTTGCAGCAGCCACCCTTTTAGCCGGCGGCACACTCATGGGAACTTGTGAGTTGCGTTTGCGCGACGCCTTCGTGGATAGCAGCAAGTCCCTTGTGCTGGGAACTTTCGGGACCGCTTTGGAAGGGCTCCAGGAGAACCTTGCCACCGGCGAGGAGACAACCGACGCCTCCGCGAATTAACGGCTTGGGCGATTCAGAGCGGCCATCCGATCAGTACCGCAATCAGTACCGCGACCGTAAGGGAGCGGCTCTACTTGGATTGGCCGCTCCCTTACGGTCGCGGTACTGATTGCGGTACTGATCAATGCGGCTTAAGTTCACGAATTATTCGGGATAATGAGATGGAACAGGCCCCAACACCCTATTCGCCCGGTATTTTGATTGTGACCCGGAATCCGCTGCTTCGTGTGGTGGGGTCGCTGTGGTTTGCAGCGGTGTTGTTGATGATGCTGCTGGTGGGGATGGCCTGCGCCACTGTCTACGAGTCCGCCCACGGCACCGAGCAAGCATTGGCGGTTTTCTACCGGTCGTGGTGGTTTCATGGGCTGCTGGCTCTGTTGGCGGTCAACGTGGCGGGGTCGGTTATCATTCGCTATCCCTTTTCGAGACGGCAGAGCGGTTTTGTGATCACACACGTGGGGATTCTGGTGATCCTGGGTGGGGCTTTGGTTACCGACACAATCGGCGTGAACGGGCGGATAGGCCTGTTCGAGGGCAACACCACCGACGTCTTCACCGCCGAGCAAGGAAGCACTCTGAGCGTGGTCAATCAGCAAGACCAGGCCCGCTCGGCGGTGAACCTTGTGAGCCAAACGTTTTGCGGGGTTCAGGCGGTGGAACATCCACCTGCCCCGATCCTGAATCTGGGCGACCTGCACGTCGAAGTGCAACGTTTTATCCCCGACGGGGCATGGGAAAAACAGGTGGTTGACGACCATCCTGGCATTCAGCCGGCGGTGGAGGTTTTGCTGTCGAGTTCAGGTGAAGGGTCTGCGGTGTGGCTTTTCGCCGATCAGGCTGACTCATTGGGTGAGGTGCAGGCGATATACAGGCCGGTGGCTGACAGTGATGAACTTGCCCGCCTTTTTTCCACGTCCCCGGAGGATGAGGCTGGGTCTTCGGGCCTGGTCAAGGTCGAGTATGCGGGTTCGACTTTCGATGTGCCTTTGGGGCAGGCTCTGGAACAGGCAGTGCCGCTTGGCGATACCGGCACCACGCTTCGGGTGCTCCGCTATCTGCCGGACGCGACCGTCAAGGGCAAGCAGCTCGTGAACGCATCCGACGAGCCGAAGAACCCCGCTATCGAAGTGGAGATCGTCGGGCCGGCGGGTAGTGAGAGGCGCCCGGTTTTCGCCAAATTCCCCAATTTCCAGTCCATGCACGGAAAGCCACATGGCGAGGAGCTGAAGGTGACGCTGACCGCCCCTCGGGAATCGGTGGCCCGGGCTCCCGTGGAGATCATTGGTGGCTTGGAGGGCGAGTTGTACGTGCGGTTCAACCGTGCCGGTGACGAGCCGGTGATCAGCAGGTTCGAGGTTGGTGATCCGGTCGAGTCGCCCTGGCCTGGGAAACAGTTGCTCGCCCTGCGCCGCTTCGAGCACGCTCGTGTGAATTGGGTCATGCGGGAGGTGCATCCACCGCGGGGCAGGCCTGAGCCGGCTCTGCTGCTCCAGATAAACACCACCACCCGCACCAACAGAATGTGGGTTCAAAAATACACTCCCCGCACCGTCACGGTGGACGGTGTCACCTACGAGATGGTTTATAGCAACCGCAACGTCCCGTTGGGATTCGAGTTGACCCTCGATCGCTTCCATCTGGGCTACTACCCCGGCAGCATGAGGCCTCGGTCTTTCGAGAGCCATGTCACCATTGCCGACCCCACCACCGGCTGGACCCAAAGCCGCATCATCAGCATGAATCATCCGGTGAAGTACCGCGGGTACACCATGTATCAGTCCAGCTATAGCAAGGGTAAAAGACAGACCGCAAGTTTCTTAAGCGTCGCACGCGACCCCGGCCAACCGATCGTATTCGCCGGTTATATCACCACGTTACTCGGCATGGTGGTGGTGCTGGGAGTACGGGTATCGGATCGCAGACGGAAATGGAAAATGGAAAATGGAAAATGGAAAATGGGGGGATGGGAAACATTGTCGTTGGGCACACTCCCTTCTTCTCTTCTCTGCGCTCTCTGCGTCTCTGCGTTCATTAAAAATGCGGGTTAGCGGCGACAAGTC
>JAGLWJ010000614.1 GCA_023133475.1 Phycisphaerae bacterium
GTTCGATGCCGACCTGATCCTGCTCAACCGCCCGAGCCCGGAACTCCTCATCGACCAGGACGGCCGGGTTATCGAGGCGGTGAACATCACCGTCAACAACGGGCTGGGCCAAGACCTGGTCAACCCCCTGATCGGAACGACCGTATCGGTGGACGACATCTCCAACGCCGCGGATCCGGCCAGTGCAACCTTCAGCGCTAACGTAGTGGGAGATAAGGACGGCGAGTCCGCCCCTGAAGGCGAGATCTCCGGCGAGGACGGAACCTTCCGGGCACGGACGACCTACGATGCAATCACGATCACCAACCTCTCGAACAAGGATCTGGTGATCAACGACATTGATCCGGCCAATCCCAATGCCTCCCCCACGGTCGAATTCGATGCCGAGGACGTGTCCATTGAATTCGACATTGCCCACGACGTGGGGCCCACGGACATCGACATTCAAAACGACAGCGTTGCGGATATCCGGATCGACGGCATTATTGAAAACCCCATCGGCAGCACGAGCCTGTTCACGGAAGGAGGCTCCATCCTTAACACAGCGGGCGGGATAATACGCACCAACGTACTGGACCTGGCAGCACCGGGAGGGGCCATCGGCACGGGCACGGACCGGCTGAACGTGGACCTGGTTCTCAGCGAGGGCCGGCCCACCGGGCTCTCGGCCGAGGCGGACCAGGACATCTTCTTGAACCTGACGGGACGCCTGCGCGAAGCAGGGGTCACGGCACCCATCTTTAATAGTGATACCATCTCGGCGGGCGGAGACATCGACCTGTTGCTTCAGACGGGCCTGGAGGACACCGGGGCCGCAGGTACGGCTTCCGGTATCACCGTGAACGTGGTGAAGGAGCTCCATACGGCCGAATACTTTCGTTACTTCCGCCCGGATACCGGCCTCGGCTACCCGCTCGATCCGCGGTTCTACGCCGACCTGGCCCAGGCCGCGGAGATCGGAAGCACCTACGACTTCGGGCACTTGATTGCCGGGAGAGACCTGACCATCAATGCGGCCCAGTCCGATGCCGCGGACACTCCGGTCGGTCTCCGGGGCAATACCGACATTCTCGGCACGGGCCTGATCGACGTGCTGACCAACGGGGATATCGACCTGACCGAGACGGCTGGCGACATGCGTATCAATGACATCACGTCAACGGCCGGCAACATAACCCTGGTCGCTGCACAGGGAGACATGCGGATCGGGCTGGTCAATGCCATGGCCGGCGATGTGACCATGGATGCCCTCGGTGTCGGATCGGATATCTTCGACACGGCATTCGGCAACGACGCCATCGCCTATGTCAAAGGAAACAGCATTACGATGAGCGTGCCAGGGGGCGGCATCGGCGCATCCGACAACGTTCTGGAGATCGATTCCTCCCAGCAGGCCACAGGCGCGGTGACGGCATTTGCTCTCAACAGCGTGTTCATCACGGAAACCGACGGGGACCTGAACCTGGCATCGGCGGCATCGGTGATGGAGGATGTGGCCCTGACAACCCTGAACGGAGCCATCCTGGAAGCCGGTGACGATGTGGAAGCCGATATCCAGGGACGGTTTATCGACCTGATTACGACCGGCGGCGGCGTCGGTGCGATTGCCAACGATCTGGAAATTTACGGTGCCGGTACCGGCCAGGAGTACAACAACCTGCAGCTCGACCCGCGGGCGCCTGATCCGGGCCGGCTTTTCGTGGATGCCGAGGCAGACGTGTACCTGGCCACGGTCAATGCGGCGGTAAATGTTTTGAAGGTAGCCTCGGACACCGGGGAAGTTCGGATCACGGTTCAGGACACGGTGCGGGTGGCACCCAACAGCAGTGAAGACCTGTATCTGGATGCGGCGGGCGGAAGCAGCCTGTTTGGTGAAGCGGTTGCCAGCGGGATCATCACGGCCCCCGGCCCGGTAAGTCTGTTTGTGGGCGACGATGTGTACGTGCCCGTGGGCACCCTGATCGAAAGCGACACCTCGGTCCTGGTGTTCGGTGACTTCAAGGATCCCGATCCGGATCCCACCAACGGCACCACCATCGATATTCTGGGCGATATCCAGGCACCGGCCGTGGAAATCCGCGGCGGCGACAACCTGGATTTTATCCAGCTGCGCAATCCCAACGGCGTCAATGCCGGTGGCAGCACCATCCTGACCGGCAATAACGGCGACGACCGGTTCTTCATCCAGGGCGTCGGCACGGAGATGACCGTCAATGCAGGAGACGGCGCGGACCGCATCTACGTATCCAGCAACGCGGCCAGGGATCTCTTCACGGGCGGCGGATTCTACGACGATACCGCCATCGATCCGTTCAGCGTATTGAACGGAACCCTGGAGAACATTGTCGGCAATCTTTTCATCAACCCCGACGCCAAGGGCCCGGGGGGCACACCGGACGGCCTCTTCGTCAGTGCCGGTGGTGAAACCGACTCGCTTTCCGGAGAGCTTGTCGCCGGCACCCTGGTGGATCCGTTTACGTCGGCAGTTCCCACCGGAGCGGTCACCGGCCTGAACATGCCGGGCTCCATCCATTTCAACGTGGGCACGGGCGAAGACCTGGTGGTCCTCACCAAACTGGGAAGCAATGACGATACTTTCCAGATCAAGGAAGTTGCGGACAACCTCGTGGCCTACGTCTATGGCGGCGATGGGGACGACACCCTCAACGTGGGCAACGACGACGACCGCGTCACCGATATCAGCGGCATCGCGGCGTTCTTCGGTGAGTCCGGCACGGACACCCTCAATGTCTTCGATACCGGCGCGGATGCCGGCAACACCGGGCAGCTCTCCGCCATTTCGGTGACCGGCCTCGGCATGGGCACCAACAGCCTGGGGACCTACCACAACGACGTCTTCGGTGCCGGTTACAATATCGGTGATCCACCTTATCCGGCAACCATTTACTTCGCCTCCCGCGACATGGTTACCGACCAATACGCGAGTACGGTGGAGGATGTACACGTTTACCTGGGTGATTTCGATGACACCTTTGCCGTGGACAGCACCTACGATCTCGGCACCACCACCATCCATGGCGGCGGTGGGGACGACACCATTACCGTGGGTTCCACGGAAACCGGGCTCTATCCGGCGTCGCTGCGTCATGCGGATTTCATTTCCGGCCCGCTCTTCATCGACGGGGAAGATGGTCCGGATACCATCACGGTCACCGACTCCGGTGACAGCAATCCCAATGTGGGCATGTACCAGGGCGACACGGTCTCGGGTCTGGGCATGACCGGTTCAGTGACGTTCGCCTCGGCAGACACCATCGACGTGCGACTTGGCGTTGCCGACGATACCTTTTACGTGCCGGGCACCTCCGCCGAATTGACCACCACCGTGTGGATGGGCGGCGGATTCGATACGGTGTATGTGGGCACGGTGGAAGGGCAGGAAAATGCCGGCTTCCTGGACAATTTCCAGGGGACGTTTGTGATCGAGGGCGAGGGCCCGGAAACCGGCGACACCATTTATTTCAATGACTACGACAGCGTCGCCGGGCAAACCTTTGTCATCGACAACAGCACCGGGTTTGCCGAGGACACCCCATCGGCGAGCCTGATTGCGGATCTGAACGCGGAAACCCTTTCCGCGGAGATCACTGCACTCTTTTCCGCAAACGGTTTCGAACTGGCCCCGGCTTCCGTCGTCACCGTGACCACGGCGGACGAGGCATGGGAAATCAACGACGGCGACGAACGCTTTGTCCTGCAGTTGATCGACGATGCGGGCACGTCCCGGCTGGAAGTTGTTTCCGCAGCGACCCTCACCGGCGGCGATCCGTGGCCCATCGACACCACCACGGTCAGCCGCTCCGGTGCGGAGTCCATCGTATACCGGCGCGCGGAAACCGTGGTCATCAATGCCGGCCAGGGCGATGATACCATCAACCTCCACAGCACCCATCGGGAGCAGGATGTGCTGGGCGGTCACAGCTCGACCTTTACCATCAACGCGGGATTGGGCGACGATACGGTTAATGTGGGCACACCGGAAGGCAGCGGGTTTATCCTGGACAGTTTTGCCATTGATCTGGATCCCCCGACATTCGACAGCACCAAGGGCATCCCGGTCATGGTTAACGGTCAGGGCGGATTCGATACCGTCCACTACAACGACTCGGCCAGCACGGCCGACACGGATTTGGCCTTCGTGGAAAACAGCTTCACCGATCTGTTCCCGGCCAATCCGCCCACCGATCCGCCGACGCCCTCCCAGTTCTGGGTGGACCAGTTTACCGAAATTTTCGGGGAAGACCCCCAGGGCACCAGCTATGCCACGGTGGCATTGAGCCGGACCGGAGAACTGGCGCCACTCAACATCAATGCGCGCCTGGCCGAAAACATCGCGGCGTCCCTTGGTAGCGGAGAAGATGTGGTGCAGCTCACCACCGGCACCTACGACTATGATATCACGGTGTATGGCGGCGCCGGACGTGACACCTTCAACGTGGAAAACGGCGTGGACATGGCCGGTCACACGGCCACCTTCAACGGCATGACCGGTGACGATCTGGTGTATGTGGATTTTGCCACACCCACGGTGGCCGATCCGGGAGCGCTCGGCAACACCCTGGACGGGATCAGCCTGGAAAACACCGCCGGAGAAAAGGCAACCACGGCCCCCGAGGCCGGCCCCCTGGCCGCCGGGCAGTATTTTCTGGAAACCCGTGACAACGCCGGCCAGTGGCAGTTCCGCCTGGTGGATGCGTTGGGCGCCGCGGTGCACGTGGCCGATCTCACCGCCCCCACCCAGATGATCGATGACTGGCAGAACATATCCGACGTGCCGGATGCCGGCAGCGGTCCGGAATTTGACACCCTCCGGGGATTTTTTCTCCGGTTCGGTGACGTCCCCGGCGATTATGCGGAAGGCAGTCTCGCCGGCGGCACGGCTGCGGACATCCTGGCAGGCGTGCCGGAAAGCGCCATCTCCCTGGTGTTCAACGGCGGTCCCCAGGACGGCTCCCACGACGGGGACAAACTGCGGATCGCCGGTGACGGCGTCACGCCGGGCGGCACCTACACACCCAGCAGCACCACAGCCCATGCCGGCACGGTGGCTCTGCGGGGAAATACGTTTGACTTCAGCGGCGTGGAACCCCTGGTGGTGCACGGTCTTCCCGATTTTGCCACCGTGACCTCCGATGACCCGGCCGACCTGGTGGTGGATTCCATCAATGTGGCGGATCTGAACCTGAGCAACCTCACCCTGCACGTGGTCACCGTGGACGGTGTGATCTCCTGGACCCAGCAACCGGAATTCATTCTCGAGGAAGCCTCGGAGCCGCAGCATGTGGGCAGCGCCATCGCCATCAGCGGCGATACCATGGTTGCCGGCGCACAGCTTGTGAGCGAAGAATACGGCGCCGTGTTTGTCTACCAGTGGAATTATACCGACAACAACTGGGTGGAAACGGCAAAGCTTTACCCCAGTGATCGCGGAATCGCCGGTGAAGGGTTCGGACAGGCCGTGTCCATCCACGGCAACACCCTGGTGATCGGTGCGCCGGACGATGCCACTTTCGACACCGATTCCGGGGCGGTCTATGTATTTGAACGCCAGTCCAACGGGGACTGGCTGGAGAAAGCCAAGCTCACCGCTTCCGACGCGTCGAGTTATGACGAGTTCGGCCAGTCCGTGTCCGTGGACGGCAGCACCATCCTTGTCGGTGCGCCGGGCGGCTCCAATGACGATGCTTACTTTTTCACCCGCAGCGGCACCAACTGGATCGAGCAGCTGAAACTGCACAGCACTTACGATTACGGACGGTCCGTCGCCGTGGACGGCAATACCGCCGTCATCGGCAGACCCGACCGTTATGGCTATGGCACTGCACACGTGTACACGTACAACGGCTCGGTTTGGAGCCACCGTAAAGAGCTGACACCGTCGGACCCGGATTCCGGGGAGCGATTCGGTGAAGATGTGGCCATCGACGGCGGCAAGATCGTGGTCGGTGCGCCCAACTGGGACAATCCCGAAGACAGTTCGAATGAGGCTCATGGCCGGGCGTTTATCTTCGAAGGCAGCGGAAGCAACTGGACGCGCACCGCAAGACTGACCGCCGAAGGCGGGCTGCCCCAGTCCGAATCGCCCACGGAAATCAACGACGGCGCGCACTTCGGTACATCCGTGGATGTGGACGGCCGTTATGTGGTGGTGGGCGCTCCGGATTTCGACAACGGTTTGGTCCTGGACGCCGGCGCTGCATACGTGTTCTACCAGTACACCGATTACTCGGCCACTACCGGCAACAGCTGGACCCGTTCCAGCGGGCCCGACGGGCCGGGACGGCTCGACCTGGGTGCTGCCGGTGCCGGCGCCACCGTGGGCAATCCGAACTCCTGGGCCGATCAGTTCGGCTACAGCGTTGCCGTGGACGGCAGCCGGATCGTGGCCGGTATCCCGGGATTCAACGACACCGACCAGTTCAATGACATCGAGCGGGAGGATGTGGGCGGCGTACGCACCTACACCACCGGCGGCAGCATCCCCGCCGCCACCCTGGCCAATCTGCGGGCGGAATTCCTGTCCGTGGCGGATTCCACCAACCTCAGCTCCAAATTCGGGGCGGAGACCATCTACGACCAGGCCTCCCGGACCCTGCTCGTATCCGATCCGGGCCTAAACAAGGTTTACAGCTTCATCAACGAAGGGCTCCACTGGCGCCTGTCCCAGACGCTGACCGGTTCCTCAGGATATGAGTTCGGTGCCGACATCGACACGGACGGCAACCGCCTGGTTATTGGTGCTCCAGGTGGGGAACGCGCATACATCTACAACCGGTCCGGTGAAACCTGGACGTACAGCACCTACCTGTACCAGAGCGGCACCAGCGATTTCGGTAGATCGGTGGCCGTGGACGGCAACCGGATCGTCGTGGGTGCGCCGGACACGACCACCCGGTATTACTCGGATTACCAGCCCCTGAGCGGCCATAAGATCCAGCTCACCCAATCCGGTGTGGTGTATGCCTATAACTACAACGGGTCCTACTGGGCAGTGGAAGATCTACTCATGCCCTATGCTTCGGACCTGTGGTACGACACGTCGTATTGGAATACCTACACCCCGTCGGATTACAACAAGGTTAAACTCTGGAGAGACGGGAGCTGGCATACCTATGGCATCGGCGGGCATTACGTCCACGAAGAAAACAGCACCTCCAACGCCCTCAAGCTGGCCCCGTACATGATGGTCGGCATGGTCGACTATAACGGTGGGGACCGCGGATGGGTCTACCGATCCAACTGGTCGTCTTCCTGGGTGACAAAATCCATTCCCGACTGGATAAGCGACGACATCGATTACATGATCGTCGGGACGACCAAATCCGCCTATGCCTACCTGAACATAGGCACATACGGCACGGGCTATCATTATGTAAACGAGGGGAACAACACCTATTTTGCAGTCGGCGGGCACAGTATCGGCATGGCTGTCGACTATACCGGCGGGGACGATGGGTTTAAATCAGCATGGACCTACGGTTCCGGCACCTACAGGTCGGATCTGCCGGGCTGGATGAATGATGATGTCGACGTCGTGATGGTCGGCAGTACCACCTCCAATACCAAGACCGAGGCTTTGCCACGGTACTACAGCTATCTCAATTACGCCGATTGGGGTGAAAGCGTGGATATTGTCGGCTCCCGGGTCTATGTCGGCGCCCCCGGTGCTGGAGAGCAGAATCAGCGTGACGACGGACGAATCGCCGTCTACGACCTCAACGACAGCAAACAGTATCACTGGAATTTTCAGGCGGGAAGTACCCAGTCCAGCTGGTATGCACCTCTATTGCCCACCGATTATGAAAATGGGGTTTACGGGAATGACGATTATCTGGGCAGTCAGGTGACGGCGGCGTCCTCCACCCGGGTTTACGCCGGTGCGCCGGAAAACGGCGGAGGCGCGGTTAACTCCTATTATCGATCCGGTGATTACCTGAGCCTTTCCAAGACCATCACCTTGCCGATGCCATCGTCCAACGGTGATTTCGGAGATCTCCACACCATTGGTGTCACCGCCAACCGGATGCTTATGGGTGCTCCGGACCAGTATGGGTATTCCGGGGCTGCGTATCTGTACGATTCCAGCGGCAATTACCTCGGGCCTCAGCTGCGGCCGTTTATATTAGACGACAACCAGTACAGCCCCACCTTCGGCCA
>JAGLWJ010000615.1 GCA_023133475.1 Phycisphaerae bacterium
GCCGGCAGGATGCCGGCGGTACAACAAGCTGGACGGGTTTACTGAATGTTTACCCCATGCCGGTTTTTTCGAGGGCATAAGCCCCGGTGATATATTAGGTTGCACCGTCAGCGAGAAAATTCCATTAAGCGCGTTAGACATGTCAAGCTGTAAGACCTATAATGTTGCATACTGGGATGGTTTGACGAGAGTGGGAACGCTTCACTTGTCTGAATGTAAGATAGGTCTATCCGATTTCGTAAGGGCGTATGAGTCTAGCGATGAGCGCGGTGTTGCGCGGCAGGCAGTTCTGATACGGCAGTAAAACATGAGCACCCGGCGGGGGTGACATGACCAAGTGTCTCCGTACGGTAAGGACCGACGCAAAAATAACTACGCAGCAAAATGGAACGTGGGCTTGATGGGAATCAGTCTCCTACCCAATGCGCTAGTGCCATTTTCGATCAGATTGTTTTGTGTTTCGACGGGTCGCGCTAGGCCCGGCATTTATGCCGGGTGAAAGGGGTGAATGAAGAATCCCCCAGTTCCGCCCCGCTGCCGAAGGCGGCGGGGCGGAACTGGGAGGCAAAGGCAACCACTCCAATACCCGGCATAAATGCCGGGCCTAGCACAAGCGGCGGGTGCCCCACCGCAGGACTGCCAAAAATGGGGAGTTATTTTTGCGTCGTCCCTAATCGCGGGCACCCCACCCTCTCTGAAGGTGGGGGACTGATTTGAATGCCGGCAATTGATTCGAATGCCGATGCCATGACGGATTCAGTCCCCCACCCCTGGAAGGGGCGGGGCACTCGTGCAAAGTGAAAAGATTAGAGCGACATGCGGTGTCGCCATTAAGGGGTCTATTGGTGAAAGGAAGAAACCATGCTATTCCGTAGAATCCTTGTGTTTGTTGCCGGGGCTGTAGTCACAGCGACGGCCCACGGCGCCTTTGTCGACGGTTATTGTTATCTCGAAGGCCAAACCAACCACTGCCTCTCGACGGCGGAAATCACGGGAGGAATCACACCACACCTCGACTATACCAACTCCGCAGGCTACTACCGCTTCGAACTCGTCGCTGCTCCTGACACGCACCACTTCAGGTGGGCGCATCCAGGCTTCGTCACTCAGATACACCCCTACTACGTTCCCTTCGGTGGAGTGACGTTGCCGCCTGTCACCTTGGAATCGAAGCTTCTTTGCAATCCTGAAAGCTGGCGGTTCTACCCTTACACGATTCCGGACACTACAATCATTTTACCTTACGATGAAGGAAAGCACGATCCCACTTCAACTTACCGTATTGAGTGGTGGTACGTCAACTTCCACCTCACGGCTGAGGACGGCAAACAGTATGCTGGGATCGTCTCTTTCTTCAAGCCGCCGGTCGTGGGCCTGCCCGGCATGGTGTTGTTCTCCGTGGTCGACCTTGAGCTGGGGTTGATGTATTCAGACGCCAAGTACCCACTAATCACTGACGCAAACGATCAATGGCTGGACCTGGCATTCGGTGTCCCGCCTCAGGACAAGTGGTGGAACAGGCAGTGCGAGGGCGAACTCATGCCGTTCGAGTATCACCTCTCCGTGAGTTGGGCGGATGAAGGAGTCAATTGGCTCGAACTCGACATGGGCTGCATGAAACCCCCTATGGCGATCGGAGGTGACGGGTTCGTGGAGTTCGGCGATGTCGGTTGGTCCTACTATTACAGTCACCCCCGCACGGATGTGGTGGGCACGCTTCACCTCCAAGGTTTCCCCGCTCTCGGCAAGCACGTGGAGGGCACCGCATGGATCGATCATCAGTGGGCCGATTTCCCCACCCAGGACGTAACTTGGGAATGGTTCTCGATTCAACTCGACGATCTTAGGGACATCCTGGTCGCCGACGTTTGGATCAACGATGTGCAGGAGAACTTCTCCGGCGGGCTGAATTACTACGACGAGAACTGTGCGCAGGAAGTGCTGCATGGTTACACCATCACACCCCTCAGATGCTGGTACGACACCGAGCATGACACGACATATTCAACCCAGTGGAGGGTGGAGGAGCCCACAAGGCAAATCGACCTCATCATCACCGCAGTCTACGAGCATCAGGTCATGGAGACCACGGGCGAGATCATCGGGGCAAACTTCTGGGAGGGAGCGTGCACTGTGTCCGGCACGATCGAAGGACAACCGGTAGAGGGCACGGCGTTCGCCGAACTGACGCATTCTTGGGAGGGCCTGCCCGAAGCTTGCTGTTTCGAGGGCGAAAGTTGCCGGTACCTGCCACCCGAACTCTGTACAGACCAGGGCGGCAACCCGCAAGGACCGGGGACAGATTGCGACAACACCGATTGCCCCCAGGCCTGCTGTTTGACTGACGACAGTTGCGAGTTCCTGCTCCCGGGCGACTGTACAGCCTTGGGTGGCGAACCCCAGGGAGACGGAACGTATTGCGAGGGGGAGCAGGCCTGCTGCCTGTGGGGCGGCGAATGCGTAATGCTGGCCCCAATCTGCTGTTATTACCGAGAGGGCTTTCCCCAGGGGCCTGGCTCGGAGTGTGAGCCCTACAATCCCTGCAACTGTGCCTGCTGCCCGACAAGCCCGTTTGGCGACGGCTCCCTTGGGGACCATGTCGTGCACTCGGGCACAAATCTGATCCTTAATAGCGATGCGAACTATCGCAATCTGAAGATCAAGGAAGGAGGCACCGTTTACACAGCAGGCCACACTCTGCGTGTGTGCAACACGTTGTTGAACGAGGGGACGATTCGCGCCCCCTATTCCGGCGGTGAAGGCGGTGAAGGCGGTGAAGGCGGGCTCGGGGCCAATCCCGAGCAGACATCCGTACCGGCCGGCTGTGGGGAACGTGGCACGACCTGCACGCCGGGCCAAGACGGGTCGCCTGGAACCGGTCGCGGTGGCGATGGCGGCTGCGGCGGGGGTGGCGGCGGTGGCGCCAAAAACTTGGGGCGAGACGCTGATGGCGGTAATGGGGGGGCTGGCGGTGCTGGTGGTAACGGAGGAGGCAATCTTCTTCTCTACGCCTTTCGCCTGGACAATCGGGGGGTGATTCATGCTGACGGGCAAGACGGTTTTGACGGAGCGGACGCACCTGCTGGTGATTCGACGTACCACGCGGGTTACGAGCATTGTGGTGCCGAATACTACGGCCCACCCGACTGGCCTCTACACGATGTAGAGGGTGGCGGTGGTGGAGGTGGCTCCGGTGGAGACGGCGGTAACGGTGGAATCGTGGAGGTCTACTATGCCCAACTGGTGAACTCCAGCACGATCCGTGCTGACAGAGGCTCCGGTGGAAACGGGGGCTTCGGCGGTTCGAAAGGTGGCTGTGATGCGCATATCGACTTGGCGGGAAGTAAACAGAACGGTTGCGCGGATGGGTGTGCCCACTCGACCTGGGGTCATGGTGGACGCGGCGAATATCGCGTCGGTTATTGCTCCGAAGACGGTGAAGACGGCGTTGACGGGTCTCATGGTGAAGAGGGGCATGTCAACCTGAACGTTGTTGTCTTCGACGATTGTAACGACAACGGTTGCCCTGACGAATGCGACATCTACAGGGGAGTCAGCCAGGATTGCCAACCCAATCAGGTCCCCGACGAGTGCGACATCGCCGCCGGGACCAGCG
>JAGLWJ010000616.1 GCA_023133475.1 Phycisphaerae bacterium
CCAGACAGTCTGGGTCGGGAAGGCAAACTCAACTCCCATCTTTTGAGCCAACCGCAAAATGTCAACGAACAACCGGTGCCGTTCGCGCAGCTCGGTGGACCAGTCCGGCACCTCCCAGAACACATAGAGCAGGATGTCCAGCGACGATGGGCCGAACTTGTTGAGATATACGTGGTAATAATCCTTGCGGGTATAAGGGTGCAGGCGGATGAGTTCGCGGATGCCCTCGCAAAAGGCGTCGATCCTGTCCGGCGGGGTTGAATAAGTGATCGACAGCGTCACGCTGGCACGGCGATACTTTCTCGCCCCGTAGTTATCAATGGTGGCGTTCATCAAGGTGGCGTTGGGCACCACTACCTGGGAATTGTAAAACGTGCGCACCCGCGTGCTGCGGAAACCAACCGACTCGACCGTGCCATCGACATCACCGATATGCACCCAGTCGCCGACCTGAAACGGGCGGTCGGCAATGACAGTTAGTGAACCGAACAGGTTCTTGAGCGAGTCCTGGGCAGCCAAAGCCAAAGCCAATCCGCCCAGCCCAAGACCAGCCAACAATTGCAGCGGGCGGCCTTCGGTGAATTGCTCGACTATAAAGACGATGCCAACAACCGTCACCGCCACCTTGGCCACCTTGCGAACCAACGGCACCAGCAGATCGTCTATTCGACTTTCAGTCCTTGCAGCCAGGAAGGCGAAGTAATTACATAGCAAATCGACCGCGCGGTAGACCGTCCACACCATGGCCCAGCAGGTCACGAACTTAACCGCCAACAGCAAAACCATCAGCACGTCGGCGCGTAAAGCCAACCACGTCAACCCCAACCACCACACGGCTGACGCCGCCAGAATGCCCACAGGCCTAAAGGAACTGCGCTGTACACGCTCGTCAACGGTGACGCCCCGCCGCCTCAGCCAAAACCCTGTTAACGTGCGCAAAAAAACGATGGTGAGCTTATAAACCAACATGCCCAACAGCAGGAGAGCCAAAAGCCCCAGCCATTGCCAATGTTTGAGCAAAAACCAAGTTCCCTTGAGGGGCTCGGGAATAGATGAACGCAACTGCAGGGATAGCGGCAGAGCGGCGCCTTCCTCCTCAGCTTGAGCCTCGGGCAATTGGCCTGACCTGCGCAAGGCCTCCTCTTCCTGCTTGGCCTGTTTCTCCAAAGCCTCGTATAAGACGTCGAGTCCCGCAACGGTCTTCTTGGTGAAGAGCCAGTATCCCGGCCGATCGCTGCCTTCACCCTGGCGAGCGATGACGATGATCCCCAACTCGTCCTGTCGCAGGATGTAAGGGATGCCCAAGGGATCATCGGGGATGACCGGCAGAACGACATCCTTGGTCCACTTGATGGCTTTGTGGAGCAGGTAAACCAGCTCTTCGCCCTTCTCGCTCCGTGCGACCACCGCGATATCCGACAAGTCCAGGCACCTGGAGGCCTCTTCGACCTCACCATCCTTCATCGCCTCGAGGAAGGCTCGCATGGTGGCCTGGGCGGAACGGTGCTCGGTGGGCACCTGCGTGGAGGGGGCCGGCGGGGCAGGAGCAGCCTGCACCGTCGGCGGCGAGGCAGCCGGCTTAGCCGCTGCCGGCGAAACTTGCTCCACGGGTGCTTCCGGCGGCGGGCTCTGGACAAATGCCAGAGAATCCCAAGTGAAACGCCATACATCATCCTCAGCCCGCACTATCTGAATCGTGCGCCCGTCCGCGCTTTTATTGTATACATACGGCTTACCCTGCGGATTGTCCGGGATGAGTTCGAGTTCCACACCGTGTTTGGTGATGAAAGCGTTCAACAGGGCGGCAAGCTTGCGACCTTGGGAAACGCGGGCGTCCTCGGGCAATTCGGACAGGCCGGTGAGGTCCAGACATGCCAGCGCATCAACGTAGTGTTCGATCTGCCCCCGCTGAGCCTTGTCGATAGCGCTCAAAAAGGCAGCCATCGTTGCCCGCGGATTGCGTAGCACGAGCTTCTCGCCGGGCGGCGGTTTTTCCGGCGTTGACGAGTCCGCACCTTGGGATTGCTCAGCCGGAACAGTGGTGGTTGTAGTCGTGGTAGGGGGGGTGTCGGCGACGCCCGCAGAGGAGACATCCTCAACAACAGCGAACGCCGGCGGAGCGATCACGAACAGACAGAGCAAATGAACCAGAGCTGTTTTCAGAAATCGTTTTTTGACATTCATAGTGCACGCAATGGTACACTATCAGGCGAGTGTGGTCATCTCTGAAGAGAATGGAGAATGGAGAAACGCGGTGATCGCAACCGTACCGGCGTGTTTGGCGGCGACAAGTCCGTAGCGTTTAG
>JAGLWJ010000617.1 GCA_023133475.1 Phycisphaerae bacterium
CCAGAATCGTCTGGACCCGGCCCTGCTCCGTGCCATAGTCACTCCCCAGGATCGGGTCCGTCCAACGCACCCACCAGGGCACTTTCATTCGCCCCCACGGGTCAAACCAGAACAGCGGACCACTGCCCACGTACTCATACAGATTCACCCCGTCCACATACCCCAACGGGTCACGATGCAACCATCGGCCCAGCGTGGGCGAGTAGCTGCGGAAGTAGAAGTGATACAGGCTGACATCCGTATCGTACCGTTGGCCGGTCCACATCAGCGGGTTGCCGAAGGCTGATGCTGCCAGCGCGTTGCTGTTCGCGTCGGTGATGTACGTTGTGCCGTATGGGTCGTACGTGTACCGCTCGACTGCTTCGCCGTTGCTGTCGGTCAGGGCAACGACGCTTCCCAGCAGGTCTTGCAGGTAATACAGCGGCTCAGGTTGGCCTTGCGGCTGGCAGCCGGCTTCGGTGGAGTCGATCAACACCAGCGGCCTGAGGAAGTGAGCCCCGTAGATGAACTCCCGCAACAATGCCCCGTCAGCCGATCGCTCCTCCAGCACACCAGGGCCGGCGGCGTATATGTGGAACGTCTCCGTGCCGGTCGCGTTCGTGCCGTGCACCCGAGAGCCTAACGCGTCGTACTCGATCTCCAACGTCGGCTCTGCCGCACCCACCGGAGTCACGCCAGCCAGCCGGTTCGCCTCGTCGTAGGTGTAGCTCCACGTGCCGTCGTCGGTGAGGTTGCCGTTGGCATTATGGGTCAGGGCTGTTGGCGGCTGAGGGCCGAGGCCATCTGGGTCGCGGGTGAGGTATTCGTTGACCGCATTGGCGGTGCGCGGGTCGGTCGTCACTTGGCCCGCGATCGTCGTCGTCGATGCCAGCCAGTTCCCACGACGGTCCAGGCCGTCCCACGCCCGCGACTGCGGCAGATAGGCTGACGGCGTCGGAGTGACCACGTCGGTCCCCTCTGCATTGAGCGTGCCGCGCTGGAACTCTCGTAGCCGGTCGCGGGCGTCGTGGCGGTACAGTTCGCTTTGCGTTGGATCGACCAGATCACGCTTGAACGTCGGGTTGCCCCCGGCATCCCAGCCGTGCTCGACGTGGAACAGGTCGGCGGCGTTCTTGGCATGTCGCAGGCTGGTCAGCCGGCCGGCCGGATCAAACCCAAACGCACCAGCCACCCCATTGCCCAGCACCGCCGAGACACGCTGATCGGCTGCGTCATACGCCCACGTAGCCACCGTCCCCAGCCCCGGGCTGCTCACCCCCGCCAGCCGATACCGCCGGTCGTAATCCTCGACCACCACCCGACCGCCGGGATAGCCGATCGCCCGCCGGGTGACGCTCGGGTCGATCTGATACCCGAACGTCGTCGCATAAGCCCCCCCAGCCAACCCGGCCAACTCCTGCTCAGCCCGCGTTAGCCGGCCCACGGCATCGAATGCGAACAGCCGTTCGCCCACGTCGCCCGTGGCTTGCGTCAGTCGCCCCGAGCGGTCGTAGGTGAACGTCTCGGTCGTCAGTGGCAAGCCATAGTAGGTGTATACCCGCTCCGTCAGCCGGTGCAGGTCGTTGTAGGTGTAGGAGGTGAGCACCCCGTTCTGGTCGGCGCGGCTGATCAGATTCCCCGCCGCGTCGTGGCCCAGCCAGACCGTGCCCTCACCGCCGCCCAGTTCGTCGGGGTAGACGACCCACTCCAGGCGACCGGCTTGATCGTGCCAGTAGTCGGTCTGGTTGTCGTCGGGGTCGATCAGGCTGACCACTCGCCCGGCACCGTCATAGACATAGCTTGTGGCGGTGTCGGCGGTATCGCTGCTGGGTTGGCCGTCGGCGTCCTCCAGCAACCGGGTGAGCCGCCCCAGCCCGTCGTATGCGTAGCGAGTCAGCACGCCGAGTGGGTTGACCCGCTCAGTCAGCCGGCCAACACCATCGTAGGCGAAGCCGGTGACCAGGTCCTGCGGCGACTCGACAATCGGGTCCGCCGCGCGAGTCAGCCGCCCCGCCGGGTCGTACGCATACCGCCACACACGCCCCAAACCGTCCGCCCGCGCCAACACATTGCCGGCTGGATCGTAGACGTACGACACCAGCAGCCCCACGCTGTCGCTTGCCGAGGTCAGCCGGTCGGCTGAGTCGTACAGCAGGGTCACGGTGTTGCCGTTGGGCAGGGTGGCGGAGCGGACGTTGTTAGACCCGTCGTAGGCCAACGTCATCACCAGATCGCCACCGATCGGCTCGATCGCGGTCAGTTGCGTCCGCCGATCTGCGGCGTCGTAGACGTATTCGACCCGCTCGCCTTCCGGGCCTACGGCGGCGGTGATGTTGCCCTCCGGGTCGTACTCGAAGCGGCTTACCGCGTCGTCCTCGTCGCCGCCGTCGTCCTCGACGTCGCCCACCTTGCGGATAACAGCCACCAGCCGATCCAGCCTGTCGAAGTCCAGGTAGGTCACCTTGCCGGCTGGGTCGGTGATCTTGTGCGGAAGTCGCGCCCCCGGTGTGGCTGCGCAATCGCAACCGCTGGGGGCATCGTAGTCGTAGGTCGTGCTGAACGCGAAGGACTCGGGAGCAACCGTCCTGGAAGTCAGCCGATCGAGCGGGTCGTAAACAAACTCGGTCACCTCGTAGGGGCTGCCCATGCCGGGCTCGAGCCCACGCTCGATACGGGTGACGTTCCCGATCGGATCGCGCCGGAAGAAGGTCTTATGGCCTTGGGCGTCCAGGATTTGTTCCAACTGGTTCTGAGAATTATAGTTATACTCGGTGACGTGGTTCTCGGGGTCGGCCCGGAGCAGCACGTTCCCGTTGCCGTCCAGCTCCCACCGCGTGATCAGCTCGAGGGTGCCCTCAGCCTCGGTTCGGCGAGTCAGGCGGTTGCGCGGGTCGTAGTCGAGCACCGTCGGGATGCCGCGGGCGTCGGCCCGGCGGGTAAGGTTGCCATATGCGTCATACTCCCAGGCCTCGGTCAGCTCCAGCCCGCCGGGATTCTCAACGACGGTCAGCAGTCGGCCGATTGCGTCATAACTCCATGTCGTAGCGATAGTTGTGTCGCCGCGGACGGTGATCCGGCGGGTCTGCCGACCCATCGCGTCGTACTCATAATGAGTGACCAAATCGAGCGTGCCCGCCCCACGGGTCACCGTGCTCAGGTTCCCACGCGGATCGTAATCGAAGATGATGTCGTGCCCGTTCCGGCTCGTCATCGTGATCTGCTTGATCCGACCCGGTAGCGATAGGCCGCTGGTTCCGACATCTTCCATTGCGGCGTAGGTCTCGTAGGCCAGCGCGGTCACGGCATCCTCAGCCGTCCCCTGCTCACGCTCGTCCAGCGGGTCGATAACGCGGGTCAGGTCGCCGTTGGCGGCATACTCGTATGCCCATTCGTCCCCATCCGGCTCGATCCGCCGGGTAAGTAGTGAGGCGATGTCGGGATGGCTATACTCAGATTGCTCCTCATGCCCGGCTTCGTCCATCCGCCGGATAACGTTGCCATAAGTGTCCCACTGGATCGCTCTGGTAAAGCCGCGTTCGTTTTCGATGCCGATCAGCCGGTTGCGTTGAGTCTTCGATAACGGGTTGCCGTAAATGTACTTGCGCGTCGCCCCGCTCGGGGCGATGATCTCCCGCAACCGCCCGAGGCTGTCCCGCCGGACCTGCCAATCCAGGCCACGCCCGTCGGTGAACACCAGCATCCCGGGTGTGATGGGCGTCGAACGCGTCGCGGGCAGACCAATGCCGGCTGTCACCTGGGTCACGACGCAGCCTTGCCCGTCGCGGATGGTCCGCGTGCCGGCTTCGTACTCCGCCGTATAGAATGTGCCGTTTTTGAGGGTCTCGCGGGTCAAGCGATGCTCGGCGTCATAGTCGTACTCGAGCGACTGCAACAGCGGATCGGTGATCCGGGTGAGATTGCCGGCGGCGGTGTACTCGAACGTGGTTTGTGTGCCGTCCGGGGCGGTCACGCTCAAGAGGCGGGTTTCCCCGTTGTAATCGAACTTTATCACTCGCCCGTGCTGGCTGATGACTTGGGACACTCGCCCGTTGGCACCGTACAGCAACCGGGTGGCTCGACCACGCCTGTCGATCGTTTCCGTCAGGTGGTGGGCGGCATCGAAGACCTCCTTGCTGCCGTCGGGATGATTCAACTCGAAATGGTCGCCTACCCAAACCAAATCGAACGCACGGCCCTTCGGTGGGGCGAACATGCCGGTCTGTTGATCCTGGATGAAGGCGTTTCGCCGACCGTGGCCTTGGCAATAGATAACCTTGTTGGGGACGGATGTGTCCAGCCGAACGTTGTAGCTGTGCGCCCATCCGTATCCGACAGGCCCATCCTGCCCGGCCCGCTGGGAGTCGTAGCGGAGCACCAGTTCCAACTCGATCTCGTCATTGGCATAGGTACGCAGAGCAGGCACGGAGGCCCACACATTGCCGGTAGTGATTCGCATGAAGAGCCCGTCGCCCTGGTCCGACTCCGGATTGCAGTGGTTCTTGCGAGGATTGTCTTCATCATCGTCGGGATCGTCCTGGTCGTTGTCACAGGCATCATCCGTGCAGGCTGCTTCACATTTGGCGGCGGGGTCGGTGCATTCCGAGCTGCAAGGATCGTCGCAGCACTCCAACGGGCCATCGTAGCAGTCCCCTTCGCATTGGGCTGCAACGCTTGTGCACTCAGGGTCGCAGTACCTCGGTGGGCAACATGGGTTATCGAAGCCGAACCCCTCACAGAAGGCCTCGCACTTGGCGGTGATGCTCTTGCACGCCGGGCTGCAGGGATCGACACAACAGGGGTCCACCACGCACGCCCCATTGCTACATATCTCGCACGCTACCAAATCGCAGCACAAATCGTCGCAGCAAGTCCAGCCGGGCGGGCAGCATGAATCATCATCACAACACGTTCCGTCACAACACGAATCACCGCAGCAGCTCGAGCCGGGCGAACAACATAAACCACCATCACAACACGTTCCGTCGCAACATGTCCCGTCGCAACACGTTGCGCCCTGGCCGCACAGCGGCTCGCAGACGACGATGCATTCCCAAATCGAACATGGAGGCGTGCATGAAGGGGCGCAGATGAGCAGCATATTGTGGCACGGCGGGCACGTGTGGTGACTGGAGAAAAAAACCGCG
>JAGLWJ010000618.1 GCA_023133475.1 Phycisphaerae bacterium
TCGCTCATTGCTCCGCGAAGCTCCACCAACCGCGCTATTCAAGAAGGCGGGTAAAACCCGCCTTACAGACGTAGGGTGGGTGGAACCTCGCGGAGCGAGGTGGAACCCACCAACCGGCGCGGTGGGTTTCGCTTCGCTCCGCGAAGCTCCACCCACCCTACCTGCTTGCGAGCGGTCATTACTCAGGACTTTGGCGTGATGTTCCGATAATCCGCGTGGGGGATGGTGTGCGCCGCCGTGCCGCCCCGTTTGAGTGGGTGGCCCGTAGCGAGAGGTGTTAAGGTGACCTCGCATCAGACATCATTACTGAACCCAGGGCGGAACACACAAACATGTGCCCGCTGGTATTGGGTGGTGGTGGGTGCGATCATCCTTGCCGCCGTGTTCCTGCGTTTTGCAGGCCTGGACCGCTACCCGCTTGCGATCCATCAGGATGAGCTGTCTTGTATCTACGATGGCTACTGCGTGTCAAAGACGGGGGCCGACCGTGCCGGCGAGCGGTGGCCCATCCTTGCACGCGGTATGGGTCCGGGTGACTACCGCCCGGCGCTCTTTATTTACTTCACCGCCGGCAGCACCGCTCTGCTGGGCTTTTCCACCTATGCTGGTCGTCTGCCTGCCGCTATCCTCGGCATGCTTGCCGTGGTTCTGGTGTTTGTGTTTGCTCGTCGGCTACTAGGCCGAACGGGCGGGCTGCTCGCGCTTCTGTTCGCCACGTTCTGCCCGATCCTGATCCAGTACAGCCGCCAAGCACACGAAGGTGCCGCCCTGCCGCCGTGTTTTGGGATTCTGGTGGTTTATCTGCTGTATGGTGCGTTGGAGGCGGTGGTTGGTCGGAAGAATACCAGCGCCCAGGTGTTATGGCTTGTCGGTGCCGGTTTGGCGATAGGGCTGTCCAGTAGTGCATACCCCAGCCAACGGCTCACCGCGCCGCTTTTCGCTCTGCTGGGCGGTGTGTTGATTTTATGGCAGGTCGGTTGGCGGGGGCGTGAGCCTAGACGGGCTGGTATGGCGTTGCTGGCACTGGCGTTGGCGTCGGTTGCCGGGGCGGCTCCCCAAATCTATGCCATGTTCGATCAGCCGGAGCAGTTCTTCGCCCGGGCCAAGACCGTGGTGTATCATTGGGAGGCAGGCCCTCTTTGGTGGTTCCGCACTTTGTTCAGCGGTTACGCCCTTCATTTCGACCCGCGTGGGTATCTGTTTTCGTTTGGTGAGTATGCCGAGCTTAGCGTGGCACGTTTGAGCCTGGCGGCATTGCCGTTTTTTTACGTGGGTCTGGCAGCGGCGTTCTGGCGAGTGGTGGCCCACAGGCAGGCTGCTTATTTCCTACTGTTAATGGCGGTGGTGATTTGTGTTTTGCCGGCGGCTGTCAGCCGACACAACGTCGCCATCATGCGTGCTTCCCAGGTCTGGGCGTTGTATCCGGTGGTCTGTGGGCTTGGGGCGGTTGCTCTTGGGTCAGCCTTGTGGAGGTGCGGGCGATGGTTGGCCAGGAATGCTCTCAACCCGGATCGGCGGGAACCGGGTCTGAGCGATCGCTCCGCGTGGTTGGCAACCGCCGGTCTTGCCGTGGTCATCGCGGGAGTTGGTGTAATGAACGTCGGGCGTTACCTTGCCCATCCGCAATGGCATGGCTTGGCGGCTCAAAACCATCTGGTGCGGATTGGCGAATGGCTTCACGAGCGGGCACCACGTTATCAGCGAATCTATGTGGATACGCCCGGTGCGTTCGCTCACCTGTACGTCGCCGCCTACTCGGGTATGCCGCCGACCGAGTTCCAGAGCGCACCGCGCCATGGCTGGGTTACGTGGGACGGATGGGAGAAGTTCCACCGCTTCGGCAAGTTTCACTTCACGGGTCTGTCTCAGGTTCAGTCCGACTGGGAGACTGCGGGTGGTCGGGAACCGTGGCTTTTCGTGAACGCCGAGGGTGAGACCATCGTCTTCCAGCCGGATGGAATTAAGCGAGGTCGCGTGGGTCCCCCACACCTTCCAGGGGTGGGGGACTGACTCGCTGTAGGGCGGGTTTCACCCGCCTTCCGTGCCGTGGCGGGTGGAACCCGCCCTACTTTGCCGCGAGTGAGGGCAACATCGTGGGTTTTTCATGCGTGCTTGCAGGTATCGCTCGTTCGGGGCGTCTCTACATGCGGACTTTCTTTCGAGCCCGCCGCCCTTCGAGAGCGATAGCAGACAAGCGCAATCGGAAGTTCTTAGCCGCTGCCGTTTTGGTCACGCTGGTGGGGGCGGGGCTGCGCGTGTTATTCCTGAACCATCCGATGCGTTACGACGAGTCGATGGTCTACTTCAAGTACGTGGTTTATCCTCTGCACGACCTGGCTACGCGGTACGACGATGTGCAAAACCACGTGTTGCACACCATCTTGGAGCACGAGGTAGTGCGTTGGTTGGGCAACTCTCCGCCGGTTCTTCGTCTTCCGGCGGTGCTTGCCGGGACCGCTCTGATCCCCCTGGCGATTGCGTTGGGTTACGCAGTGACACGGCGCATGGCATACAGCCTGCTCGCAGGTGGGTTGGTGGCGGTCTCGACGTTATTGGTGGACTACTCGACCAATGCTCGCGGCTACACGATGGTATGTGCGTTTAGCTTGGGGATGTGTCTTTGCACACTGGAGTTGATTCAGCAGCCGCAACGTCGGCGGTTTTGGCCCTTCTGGGCCTTGCTGGGTGGGTTGGGGGCGTTCACTATCCCGACGATGTTGTTCCCGGTGGTGGGTTTGGCATTGGTGATCGCGCTTGATGCGGTGCTGGTGTGTCGGCGTCGGCGTCGGCGGGTGCAGTTGGTGCGTCTGGCTGTCACCCTGGGGAGTTGGGCCTTGCTAACGATTCTGATGTATTTGCCGGCGGTGGTGCGGACCGGCCTGTTCAAGGTGCTGGCTGCGCGGCATGGGGTGCGTAACTATTCGGAGGAGCGTTTTGGTTCTGTCTGCGAGGTGGTGCGGCTGACATGGCAGGACTGGAGCCGCGATCTCGTCACCGTAGCCCTGGCCTTGGGGGGGCTTGGGCTGGTGTTGGGGTTGGTGCAGGCTTTGCGGAAACGTTCGGTATTGTGGGCTGTGCCGTGGGTCATGTTGATTGGTGGAGCAGGGGTTGCGGGTTTTCTGCCGGTGCAACCGTATCCGCGTGTGTGGTTGTACCTGCTGCCGGTGGTGTTGATTTTTGCGGTGTGTGGTTTGGCTTTGATTCGCCCGGTATGGCTGAGCCGGCTGGCGTTTGCCGTGATGGTCTTGGCGGTGGTAGCCGGCGGATACCGTGTCAGCCGGCGGGAGTTCCTGATCGCGGAGGACCCCCACACCCTGGTGGATGCCGAACTGGTCGCCCAAGCCTGTGCCGACTGGCGCCCGCGCGAGTTTGGGCTAATCACCTTCCCGGCGACCCAGGCTATACATTATTACGCCTATCGGCAGAACCTGCCCCGCCCGGCTCATCCGCTGGACCCCCGCGTTCACACGACCTACGTGGTGGTCAACCGGACCCAGTCGCTCGAAGACGTGCTGGCGGCAAAAGGGAAACCGTGGATTCAGGAATACGGGCCACCCCAACCCTACAAAGCACTGCCCAACACTCGCATCTACCGCATGAAACGCAAAGGCCGCAGATTGTAGGGCGGGTTTTACCCGCCTTTGCCGCTAAAAGCAAAAGCCGGGTAGGGTCCGCGGTGCGGGGCATACAGCCTCTCAACGGTCCCTACCCGGCTCATCTACATCGTCTACCGTGTGCGGCGCGGGGCTACCTCAAGCTCGGAATTCATCGCCGGTTCAAGCTCGATCAACTCCGCCTCAAGCTCCAACAGCTTGGCATCGAACGCCGGCTGCAATGGCAGATTGTGCCGGCGGGCGAATGCGCGGATGTCCCGGGCGTCAACAACACCGTTGCCGTCGAGGTCCGCTCGATCGGCATGGGCCACCGTCAGGCTCAACTCGGACACGCTGATGCCGGCACGCGGGGTTCGGGATACCACTCCCACTTGGAGCGCGGCGGGTGGAACCCGCCCTACACGACCGCAATCGTCGACTGCGTCGCCCATCACGAAGAAGTTTGGCTGAATCAGGGCGAAGTCGTCGGCGTCATGGTAGCCGTCACCGGTCGCATCGCCGCCGATGCTCTCGTCGGCGCCGATGGCCGTCTCCCAATTCGACGCCAATATCGAGAAGTCGGTGATGTCAACCAGGTTGTCCTGCGGCACGAGACCGGTGTGGAAGTCGCCCGAAGTCAGGAACACCGTGACGCTGTCAGCCAACGTGCCGACAAAGTCCACCTCCACCAACGTGCGCAGCGTGTGGCCTTCCTGGACACCGAGCCACTCGAAGCCGGTATCCAAATCCTCGAACCTCACACTCCCGACACCCTTGTTGTGGAAAGTGTCAGCCGTGAAGGTCACCGATACCACCTGCGTGTCGGTGGAATGGCTGCAATCGGTGAACACGAAAGTCACGTCACGATTAACGTGGTCGCCGGCAGGCCAAGCCAAGGTGCTGGCGTATGTGCCGCCGTCGCCGATCAGGCCTTCAATCTCCACGTTGACCACCATGCACAGGTAGACGGTAACTTCGGTCTGAGCGGTGAAGTCACACCCGTTGATGTTGGTCACCGTCAAATAATATGTTCCCGTCATATCCAACGTGGCATTATCAATCGTTGGGTTCTGCTCGGAGGAGCTAAAGCCGTTGGTCCCGATCCAGGCATAGGTGTACGGGCCTAGTGGCCCGTTGCTCGGGCCGCCGTACAACTCGATGGTGTCACCTTCGCAGACCGGGCTGTTGCTGCCGGCGGTAGCCACCGTGTCGTCGATGCTGATCGTGCCGGAATCGAACTTGTCCGGGAGGATCGTGGAACTGTCGGCGGCGCGGGTCAGCTTGGTCTGGAACGGGGCGTCATCCGCCTGAAACGTCACACTGGTGGCGCCTTGGGCAAAAGTGGAATCGAACACTAAAGTGGCTACCGTGCCATTGGTGGACATCACGCCGCCCGGCAGATACAAGGCACAAGTAAGATCACCGTCGTTGTCCGGGTCGGGATCGGCGCCGTTGGGGATGATCAACTGCCAATCAGCCTGGGGGGTAATGCTGACCAGCAACAGGTGGGCGTTGTCATAGTGGATCAAAGCCTGCACGCCGTTGATGGCCTGCCCCAGGTCGGCCACCTCCAGGGTCACACTGAAGGTGTCGCCGGTGCCGATACACAGCGGCCCGGGCTCGTTGCCCGTCCTGAGCAGCAAATCCCCGAACGCGGGTTCGCATTCGTCCGGGATGCCGTTGGTGTTAAAGTCGTGGCTGGTGCCACCGGCGATGTCATACTCGTCCGGGATGCCGTTGCTATTGCAGTCTTCGCTGGTGCCCGCGGCGATGTCACACTCATCCGGGATGTTGTTGGAGTTGCGGTCCTGGCTAAGCCCGGTCGCAAGAGCACAGAGGTCACCTGTCCCGTCGCTGTCGCAGTCTGCCTGATCGGGGTTGTAATGCTCGGGGCAGTTGTCACAAGCGTCACCGGCATCGTCGCCGTCCCCATCCTCCTGATTAGGGTTCCAGGTTGCGGGGCAATTATCACTGAAGTCGGGCACGCCGTCGCCATCCATATCGGCAAACTGCTCTGAGCCCAGCGTCGCACCGGGCTCCAGCAAGGTGTATCTGCGAACACGGAAGTTGTCCACATAAAATCGGGCGCTGCGGGCCTGCACCCAACCGCATTCCGGGTACGACCCATAAGCCTGCAGGATAATTTCTTCAGAAGCTACACCTGAAACACTAATAATATTATCGATATGCCCACTGCGGGAGAAGCCCCACCACGGGTGGAAGGATGGATGTTCCACCGGCTGATTCGCCCCATTGACACGCACGTAGCCATAGCAGTGATTCGGGGGGCATTCCTCTGCCCATGTCCACCAGTCGTAGCTAACCACGTTATCTGAATCAACAGTAAAGGAAGTCCTCATCTCTGCACTGCCGCACGCGTAAGTAATCAGTCGCGCACGTCCAGACTCCCAGTGTACACCGCTGTTCGACCCCGCACTGCTCGCCGTCCACTGGGACAGGTTTGACGGGAAATTATCGAAGAAGATAAACGTATTCGTTGCGTTGCTCTCGCTCACTACGGACGAGTTGCCGTAGTACATGTAGACCGTGCCTCCGCGGGCTCGAATCCAGGGGACCTTCACCCACACCTGCGTCGAGGCGGTGTTGCAACCTGATTCGATCCAGTAATCCAACATGGTTATGCCGTCCACGGCTGCGAAGCGCATATCGCCGCAGTCCGACCGCATCTTGCCCGTAGCGATCAGCGAGGCGGTATCCACCGTAACCAGCATCTGGTAATCCGCCAGAACGGAAGCAGCATCGCCGATGTCTATGGGTTTCCTGTAGAACCACCCTACTATCCAACGCCCGGCATTGTCGCATTCATCGGGTATGCCGTTGGCATTGGTGTCTTCGCTGGTGCTCCCGGCGATGTCGCACTCGTCCGGGACGCCGTTGGAGTTGCAATCGTTGCCTTCCACCTCACAGTCGTCGGGAATGCTGTTGCTGTTGCAGTCTTCGCTGGTGCCCGCGGCGATGTCGCACTCGTCGGGAACCGCGTTGGCGTTGCAGTCCTGGCTGATGCCGGTGGCGATGGCACATACGTCGCCTGTCCCGTTACTGTCGCAGTCCGCCTGGTCGGGGTTGGCGTGGTTCGGGCAGTTGTCCACGTCGCCGCA
>JAGLWJ010000619.1 GCA_023133475.1 Phycisphaerae bacterium
AAATCCGCTTCGAGGTGGAGGGCGGCCGGATTGTCAATGCGACGGCCTCGGACACCAAACGCATCAACGACATCCTGAACACCGACGACGGGGCGCGCTCGTTCGGTGAGTTCGCCCTGGGGCTCAATCCATACATCACCAACCCCATGGTAGACACCCTGTTCGACGAGAAAATCAGCGGATCGTTCCACCTGACGCCGGGCCGTGCCTACGAGGATACCGACAACGGCAACCGCTCGGCCGTGCACTGGGACCTGGTGCAGATTCAGACCCCGGAGTACGGCGGCGGCGAAATCTGGTTCGACGACGTTCTGATCCGCAAGGACGGCCTGTTCGTGCCCGAGGCGCTGCATGGCCTCAACCCCATCAACCTGATCGACTGAGCGCCACCACTCTGCCGCCACCACTCTGCCGTCACCACTCTGCCACACCACTCTGCCACACCACTCTGCCGTCTTGTCCCTGCCTGGACTTCCTGTTACCATAGAGGCATCAGGAGCTCAGGGGACCACGAGCGCAGAGGAGCCGGCCATGGCCAGAGCAAAGACGCCCAGAGCAAAGACGCCCAGAACAAAGGCGCCCAGAACAAAGGCGCACTGTCACATTGGTAGGTATCTGATCGTGACCTTGCTAGCGGCTTGCAGCAGTGACAGCAGCGTCAGCCTGATCATAACTCCCAATGAGATCCCGGCCGACGGGCGGGACGTGATCAAGCTCAGCGCCGAGGTGCTGATCCGCGGCAAGCCATCCAAGGACGGGAGGGAGGTCACGTTCAGCGCCACGGATGGCTCATTCAAGCAGTTCAAAATAGTGAAGGGGTTTGACGTGGACACCCTGGGAGGCATGGCTGCGGTGGATTATTACCCCCCCACGACCCAGGGCGAGGTCACCATTACTGCCTCGACCAAGGACCCCAACAAGGCCTCGATCAGTGACAGCCGCAAGCTGACCGTGACCGGCCCAACGCCGGTCTGCAGCCGACATTTCACCTTCCAATGCGGATACAAGCTGGCGGGCGCTTTTGTGCCCAGCGTGGGCGAGATCCGCATCCCGTGCAAGGTCAAGACCGCGGATGCCGACGAGCGCAAGCTGCCCTACGCGCCAGTAGAGTTCCACGCCGAGGCCGGCTACATGGACGAGGAGCCAGTGGACAAGGACAACTACGCCGACGAGCTGCGCCTGTTCTGGTACGTGATCCCGGCTAATGCCACTGCGCCGGCTAACGTGGAGCCCATTAATGCGGAGACCGAGCTCGGATTGTTTGCCGGTAGCCACCCCTACCGCAACCCCCGTGACGGGCTGGCCACCATAGTGGCATGCACCTACGGTGAGGAGTGGTTCAACGACAAGAATGGCAATGGGGTCCGCAACCCTGGCGAGACGTTCGACGACCTGGGCGAGCCCTTCCTGGACATCGACGACGACGGAAAATACGACCACGAGCAGTACCAGCCGCTTTTCAACTGGTTCTCTGACAACAATAGCAATGGTGTGCGCGATGGCTCTAATGGTCTGTGGGACTCGGGTGTGACTATTGGACGTGTCGTTCATATCCTGTTCAGTGGTGAGCCAGACAGCCACAATTCCGGGTGGAGCACTGACGCCGTTACTTTCTGTGCTTGCAGCGAGTCTATCATCCACTTCAGCGCCCTGGACGAGAACTTCAATCCGCCCGCGGTGTTCAAGACAACGGATAGAATCGATATCACGAACAATGTATCATCCAATTTTACAATGGACCCACCCGATGACTTTCGGCTGCGCAACGAGCACAACATGATCTTCTCTGGTACGTTCAACTTTCAAGATCCCCCTTGCCGCTTCGCCGGCTTCGTCGAGGGTGTCGGCGGAAAACCGGCCGGTCGCCAGTGGCAGTGGAAATTCGAGGACGCACGTACGGCCGAGTGCCTCGATTGTTCCACAGATACTAGTTACTGCGACGCAGGGGACGATACCGTCGCTGTCAAGATCAGGTTCACTCCCAGCCTGGACGCGAGCCAGTTGGCATCAATGGTATATGGTTTGAGCATCACCATGCGAGACATTGATGACCCCTTGTGCAAATGACGCCTTGACGCCATGACGCCTTGTGCGATGGACAATAGCATCTCGGCGATGTATATATTATTGAATAGAGCAGGTTGAAACAG